>CAXRJY010000212.1:0-10180 GCA_964230915.1 Candidatus Poseidoniaceae archaeon
TGTTTAGACTGAAGAAACCTTCAGGGCTGGCGGCGTAGATGTCAGCACCATCTACCAAAACTTGAGTGATTGCATCATCTGGAACCGGACTTTGTGGCATCTGTCCGAGGTTTGCACTGTTAGAGAGAGAAAACGTGTGAATCCCGAAATCTCTTGTCACCACTATTAGCCGGTCATTGTTCAAATCGATATCCAAATCATAGATTTCGTCAGCACCTTCGAGATCAAGAATATCGATGACCAGCGGGTCAGCATTGACATCAACTTGGAGAATAATATCAGAAATGGCCATGAACATTCGTCCATCTTCTGGATGGATTGCAGTTCTAGTGATTTCAAGAGAATAAGGTGTGAAGGACACAACGGGGTCCAAAGGAGCCAATGTTTCGAAAATCAGGTCTGTGACTGTAGCACCTGCAGGAAGTTCCCATGAAGCGCCATTGTCGCTGAATGGAGCCAACCTAGAGACATGTGGATTGTTTCCTGCAAAGTTATCGGCTCGTCCAAAAGAACCCCAACCGCTCCAGTCAAGTAGATTCTCATTGCTTCCCAATCCAAATAATCGGGGTTCGTCAATAGCGAGGCCTGAAGAGCCATCGGCTCTAATTCCGAGGCTCACATTGGATAATTCAGCACCGGGGGGGAACTCAAGAACCAAGTCAGTATAGGCACTCATCCCAGTATCCGGATCTGCTCCCACAGCATCCAGTGTCAACCAACCGGTATCGTTTGAACCATTGAGCGGCCAACTTGTGATTGAACTGCTTCCATGAGATGAAACCAAGGGTGATGTCAATACTGGAGCCAATGAGAACATCAGCATCAATATGACCAAAAACATGCTCTTTCGAACGCTATTCGCGTCACCGAAGCGCGGGGACATGAATCAACTCGGTTCTTCAACAGTATATGAAGCACTTGACTAGATGTAACAAAATTGCTCGCGCCATACCATAGGTATGGCGTAAGAATCATTGCACAATCACTCTAAATCATTCAAAGTTCCATCTACATTGATTTCAAGCAATCTGATGGTGTTGGTTCTACCAGTCATTGCCAATGGGGCTCCAGTCACAGCAACTACAGTTTCTCCTGCATTCACATGACCGCCCTCTAGCATTTTTACCGAGGCAGTAGCCAATGTTTCCACAGCATCCGGTAATTCTTCGACATGTACTCCAATCACTCCTGGTAGAATGGTGACCCTTCTGCAGGCCCTGATTCTGTTGGTTATTGCAAAGATACGTTGCTGAGGGCGAATTGCTGCGGCTAGTCTAGGAGCAGTTCCATGTTCTGTAGCGAACATGAGGTGGTCTGCATTGAAACCTGCGGCAAGAGAGATGGCTGCTGTTGAAACTGCACGAGTTGATTGGAATTGAGCAAGGGCTGGAGATTCTCCTAGATCCTTTACTTCCTCATCCATGGCAGTTGCAATCTTTGCCATTGTCTTGATGGCTGCAACGGGGTGTTTTCCGCTTGCGGTTTCCCCAGACAACATCACTGCACTCGCACCTTGACGAATAGCAGTAGCCACATCAGAGACTTCGGCCCGCGTTGGCCGAGGGTTATCACACATCGTTTCAAGCATCTGAGTAGCAATAATCACCGGTTTACCACGAGCCATTCCAGCAGCAAGGATTCTCTCTTGAGCAGCAGGTACTTTTTCCATCGGAATTTCAACACCCAAGTCTCCTCTAGCAACCATCAAGATATCTGCAGCTTCGACTATTGCATCAAGTTCTTTCAAAGCGGCAGGGTGCTCGATTTTTGCAATGATTGGAGTTCTTAGACCAGCGGCATCAATTGCTTCTCTAGCAGGCCTGAGGTCTTCTGCTGTTCTGACATATGAAACTGCAATGAAATCTACACCATGTTCCAATGCATGTGCAATTGCTGCTTCGTCCTTGGGTCCTACAGAAGGTAGATCTACAATGGTGGCTGGCACGTTGATGCCCTTTCTTGAAGAAAGCGGGCCGGAGTCTATGACGATACATCCAACTTTTGAGGCGGCTTCGTGCGGTGCATCTACCACTTTCAAACGAACTAAACCATCGGCGAGCAGAATGGGATCATCGACACGAAGATTCTGTGAAAGACCCTCATATGGAACAGGTAGTACCACTTCACCATCAATGACGACTTCATCAGCTTCGTGTACACCACAATCCAAAGTTATCATCTGTCCATCTACAAGTTTGACTGAACCCTCAAATTGGCCTAACCGTAATTTCGGACCAGGCAGGTCTGCTAGGATTCCAACATATTTTCCAACTTCTTTTTCAGCAGCTCTGACTTTGGCAAACAATTCAGTTTTACCATCCAAATCGCCATGGCTGTAATTCAGTCTAGTAATATCCAATCCTTCTCTTAGTAGCGTCTTTAGAGTCTCAGGGTCGTCGCTTGCAGGGCCGATTGTTCCAATGATTCGGGTTCGTCGCATACATGCCGGTACACCTTCAATGACATGAAACATTGTATCGGCATTTCACTCTTCAACTTCTTTCGCATTCGACATGAAGAGTAATTTTACCGGCAATAGAGGATTTCAATAGGAAAACCAATTGAAGTGCTCCAATGCCCGATTGATTTCAATGGTTCCCAGTCCAACGGAGAAGCGTTTCAAAAAAGACGCACTTGATTATCATGAAATGGAACCACGCGGTAAAGTTTCAGTAGAACCTACCAAGCCTCATACTACCGCGAAGGAATTGGCTTTAGCATATTCACCAGGAGTAGCTTATCCGTGTCTTGAGATAGAGAAAAATCCAGATGATGTGTACAGATATACGACCAAAGGGAATCTTGTGGCAGTCATCACGAATGGAACAGCAGTACTTGGGCTTGGAGATATTGGCCCATTGGCATCAAAGCCGGTGATGGAAGGTAAGGGACTGTTGCTGAAGACTTTCGCAGGAATCGACGTCTTCGATATCGAGGTTGATCAAACGGACCCAGAAGAATTCATTCGCACAGTCTGTGCGATTTCACCAACATTCGGTGGTATCAATCTAGAGGACATCAAGGCTCCAGAATGTTTTGAGATTGAGAGGCGAATTTCTGAAGGGACTAATATTCCGGTAATGCATGATGATCAGCATGGTACTGCGATTATCACCGGTGCAGCATTGCTTAATTCTGCTGAGTTGCAATCAAAGAAATTATCCAATATCAAGGTGGTCATCGCTGGTGCGGGCGCCAGTGCTATCGCATGTGCTAATCATTACATTACATTGGGTGTTCAACAGGAAAACATCATCATGTGTGATTCTAATGGAATAATGACCAAGAAACGTTTGGAATCGGGTGAATTGAATGAATACAAGGCACCATTCGTAAAGGATATCTCAGAAGGAGACCTTGCCACTGCAATGGTTGATGCTGATGTGTTTCTTGGACTTTCAAAAGGAGGTATTGTTGATGCTTCGATGGTTGAAAAGATGGCGCCAAACCCGATTATCTTCGCTTTGGCAAACCCTGAGCCTGAGATAATGCCAGATATTGCAAGAAAGGCTAGACCAGACGCAATCATCGCAACTGGGCGCTCAGATTTCCCCAACCAGGTGAACAATGTACTCGGATTCCCATATATCTTCAGAGGAGCCTTGGATGTACGCGCCAAGGACATAACTCAGAAGATGAAGATGGCTGCAACCAAAGCATTGGCTGAATTGGCCAAAGAACCAGTACCTGAAGATGTGATTCATGCTTACGGTGGAGAGTCTCTCCAATTTGGCAAGGAATACATCATACCCAAGCCTTTTGATCGTCGCGTTTTGATATGGGAAGCAAGTGCGGTAGCTCAGGCTGCAGTCGAAGAAGGAGTGGCAGAACTCAGCATGGAGGATTACAACCATGAGGAATATCGTGAGGAACTTGAAGCCCGTCTAGGATTGACCTGGAGCGTGATGAGAGATATCTTCAACAAGGTAAAGGGAAGTGGTAAGAAATTGGTATTTCCAGAAGGTGATAATGAGAAAGTCATCAGAGCAGCAGCGGAGTTGGTACATGAGGATATTTGCCATCCGATTCTTTTGGGTAGTCAGACCAAAATACAGAGCATGTTGGATGACTTGGAACTTGAGTTTGAATGTACAATAATCGACCCGCGTAAGGACGACAGGCGTGAGGGGATATATGCACAGGCTATGTTCGATAAACGTCATCGTAAGGGTCTGTCTTTCAATGATGCTCAACGAATGTTGAAGAGCAGACCATATTTTGCCTCTCAAATGGTGGCTAGTGGTGATGCTGATGGAATGGTTGGAGGAGTGACTAGAGCATATCCAGATGTTCTCAAGCCTGCATTGGAAGTAATTGGAGCAGACCCAAATGCACATCGAATCATCGGTTGTTACATGATGACTGTGAAAGGAAAAGTGATATTCCTTGCAGATGCTACGGTAAATGTCTATCCTGATAGCAGAACATTGGCTGAAATTGCTGTTCAAACTGCGAAGGTTGCCAGACGTTTTGGCGTGGACCCAAAGGTTGCGATGCTATCTTTTTCGAATTTCGGTAGTAGTAAAGCACAACGTACAGACCGTATTGAGGAATCCATGGCCATTGCCAGAGAGATGGATCCAAAGATTGTCATTGAAGGACCAATGCAAGCGGATACTGCATTGAATCCAGTCATTCAGATGGATTATCCTTTCATGGAGTTTGATGGCCCTGCGAATGTATTGATTTGTCCAAATCTTGCATCTGCAAACATCTCTTACAAATTACTGGAGCAACTAGGTGAGGCCAATATGACCGGACCAATTCTTTCTGGAATGGCAAAACCTGTACAAGTGGTAGCGAGGGCGGATGGAGTCAGACATATCATCAACATGTCTGCAATATGCGTAATGGATGTATTCCGCAAAGCAAGGACTCAATAATAGGAAAGCAGAATCTTCACTTCTTTGGAGTTACTAGATCTCCTTCTTCGTTGAGATACCAGGTTGGTCTCCGTGGTCGCCATATCGTTGCACTCGCTAATGAGACACAGATTCCGCCAAACAACAGGTTGGCCCAGCCTTCGAATACATAGTCAGAATATCCTCTGAAGATGGGGATCAAGAATGAAGGGATTATTCCAATCAATAGTGCGAATATCGTTTCTTGCTTCAGGATTGAGGCAAAGTCAGCTTCTTCAGGAATCGTGATTGGTTCATTTTCAAATTTCTTACTTATCAACAATCTTAGATGGGCATCTTTCTGAGCTGAAAAAATTGGGGTTTGGGACTTGAATACGATACCAGATTTCTTTGGATGAGACTTCATACATACCCGGTATCGTCGCATCATACTCTCCATTCGTTCATCTATTCTTGGTCGCCCATCTATAGGAGCTCCTCTGTTGTTGTTGTGTGGGTGATCCCACATTATTTCTTCACAAGCCAAGGGTAATTCGAAACCAAGATATTCTTTGCATCTCAACCATTCAGCATGGCTTGGTAATCTAACAATATGCTCAGATCCGACTTCTTTCTGAACAATAGCAATCATCTCCTCTATTTCTTCCCATGTCAAATAGTCTACATGAGCTTCATCATCATCATCCTGACCCATTATTTCAGCAAACTGTTTGCGTGTCAACAATGAATCCATGACTTTGAATGGTGCAATCTGAGCTTGGTATCGTGGTCTTTCAGAACCATGAATAAGTCCCCCTTTGTCGGTACCTACCAGAATCTTTCCTTCTGGGATTTCGACGAAAGGTAAGCCGAATAGAATCTCAGAATCACTCAGAGAAACTCCTCCTATACTTTCAGTGTTGTTTCAACCCGGTTGTACCATGCCATTCCGCGCTCATGTTCCTCTAATTGAGAGAATTGAGAAAATGGAGATATTGAACGCATATACCCAAAGGCAGCCAGATCCACAAGAGAGGGCGTCTTTCCTCCAAAGAATTCCATATCGCCGATTTCATCACACCATTCATCCAATAGATCGTGCCACAATTGTTTCGGTTTTCTCCCATCTTTCTTTACCCGCTTCCTTGCAATTATTCCCCACATTATTGGGAACCCAGCCCATGCGTAGAGCCTTTTTGATACGAATCCGAACTTCTCGAGTTTCGATACTCTTGTTGTTGTTTTTAGTGCTGAAATGATTCCACCATACAAAATTGGAATGGTGGCCCGCTTGAGATGTTCGTCAACCCATTCCATCCACTGATCACGTCTATCCGTATCATCAGTGTTCCATAATTCACCCTTGTTGTAACGGGAATCTATCGCCTTCATCATCGGAGTCGAATCATACACTACTTCACCATCAGATTCTCTCCAAACTGGCACTTTATTCCAACCATCAGTGAAAGATAATTGCTTCTTTGTCTTTAGAGGATTGACCTGCACTTCATTGTAATCGATTCCAAGATGTTGCAACAGACTCCTGACCTTCCAAGAGAAAGGGCAAGTGTGTAGGATGAACAATTCAGGCTTGTCTCCCATGAGTGATGGCGGCGGATTCCCCTTCTTCATGGTTCGTCATCGTCGACTTTCATGGCCCGCCACCCGGGCTTCCAGAATTCATCATCATCCAACCATCCCAACCATTCCTCATCTGTAGCCCGAAGAAGTTGGAAAGAACGTCTTTCTAGACCTTCGAACAAAGTATTATCCAACTCTTCGCGTCCATGGGCATCCTTCCATTCAACCTGCATCTCACGAATCCGCATTCTTCCAGCTTCAGGGCTGTCATGATGCCTTTCACATATTTCTCTGAGTTCATCCAACCAAACTCTAGTTCCTTTGATGTGGAGGTTATCTCCACTGTCCGAAGACTTCCTAGAGAATGGCCACCATCCCATGTTATTCGGTTTGGCTATTGGCTGCCATCTTTCATGGTTGTGTAATTTAGTCGCATATTCTACAGATGTGAGGATGGGCAGGCTTGAAACATGAGTCATCCACCCGTTGACCGATGGGACTGGAGCACGTCTTGTTGGCATGTATTGCGGGTGCTGCAGTAGTAGGCATGAGTAAACGGCAACCATTTCCAGAGGTTTCTCAACGATTTGGCATCATGTTGTTGCTCATTGGTCTGATTGGAATACTTGCGCAGAATGCTCCCGAGCCGCCTTCTGATAGATTCTGGCAATTGGCATTCACTTTTGTTGGTGGGCTTGGAGTCGTGGTTGGGATGAGGCATCTAGCATAGACCAGGATGGATGTATTGATTGCTCCGTTCTCAGGGATTCTGCTATGTGTAGGTTCGATTGGATTATTATGGGATGAATGGAGTATTCTTTCCGAGTTTGAGCAGATAGCAGCATTCATTCTCGCTGCATTCCTTTGTACAGGAGAGGTATATCTGGTATTCAGAGGATTGTTGATCGGCCGTCTTCCTCAGGCTTGGTCCCAGGCTGGACTGAGAAATCTACAACGCGGTTTGATAGATGGCCCTAATGGAGCCCTATCTTGTTTCGAGAAAGCATGGGATGTAGAGAAGGAACATCTCAACCCCATGGCATATCTCGCTTTACAAAGAATAACTGCTGCCAAGGGCGATGTTCATGAGGCAAATGAATGGGCTGAACGATTGATTGAACAAGGTGGCGAAAAGGCGGTTGATGAAGCTTGGATTGTGGCGATTGAAGAGGCCTTGACCAACAGCGGCCTCAGTGGATACGAAGCAGAATGAAAACACCCTAATCTCCTCAAAAAAGGGTGCTGAATGAGCATCATTACCTCAATTTGATATACCTTGAAGGGCACTCAATAACTGAACAATATGGCAATAAATGAAATCTTCAGCAAAGCATCGAATGCTCTTTCATCGCCTCTGGCCACACGCTTGACGATCATCATTGCTGCCATTTGGTTTGGAGCCAGTCTTCTTTCACAAGCATTGTACATGGGATTTTATGGAATGCCCTATGACTCGATGTTGTTATTGAAAATAATGGGGCCATATTATGCTCTTCTTATTGTCATTGAATTATTGATATGGGCTATGATTGGAATGATGTTAGTCAACAAGTTTCTGACTAGCAAGGTGGATATTCATGCACCTCCTGTGGTTTCGTGACAGTGCGAAGACTGATGTTCAGAGACCCTCTGTGGATAATCGATGGTCCGTATCAACAGGGTTCACACCGGTGGCGGAGATAAGGGTGAAACCTCTCTTGTCGATGGTTCTAGGGTGCGTAAATGTACGCTTCGAATAGAGGTAGTAGGCACCATTGATGAATTGAATTCGTTTTTTGGCATCGTGAAAATGGAACTAGAAAGATTACCAGAAATTCATCCCGACGGAAGGGTGCGGACGAGTGTCAAGCGCGCAGGGCACCTTGCAGGAGAAGCAGTTTCTAGAGTGCAACAAGAACTATTCGATTTAGGTGCGGAATTGGCTTGCCCTCCCGATAACATCCCAGAAGGGATTGAACTACTTGGTGAAGAAGTAGCGGAAATACTGGTTGAAGAAATGGATGTATGGTTAGAGGAACTTAAACCACTCACATCTTTCATTCTCCCAACCGGTGAAGGCCCAGTGGCGTGGTTGCAACTAGCAAGAACTGTAGCAAGACGCCTAGAAAGAAGATTGGTTGAACTCGATGATTCTGAACCGGTACGTCCATTCATTATTGCTTACATCAATCGTCTTTCTGATTGGTGCTTCGTACTCGCAAGGTGGTTGACGAACCGAATCGGTGGTGAAGAGGTATTGTGGCAGCCTATTGGCGAGCGTTCTAAAGGCGCTGCTGACAAGACGCGAATGTTGTCTGGGCATGATGATGTAGATGATGCCTTGCAAGGGATTTGATCAATCAACTTCAGTCAATTCTAGGCTCCATGTGATTTCTGCTGAACTTTTCAGCATAGCAGAAACCGAACAATATTTTTCGTGGGAACTGGTTATCAATCGTTCCACTAATTCTTTTGGGATGGAATTTCCAGAAATTCGATAGGTCATGTGTATCTTTGTGAAAACTCGCGGATATTCTTCAGAACGTTCAGCATCGAGCACTACATCTGCAGTCCTCAGGTCTCGTCTATCCAATGCATGTACTACGTCAACCATGCTACAGGCCCCAGCCATTTGCAGGCAAACCTGCATGGGGCTTGGACCATTTTCCCAATCTAGGCTCAATTCTTGTCCAGAGTCATTTATGCTGACCATCGAAGTCGCTCCTGTCCACTTCACTTCTCCTCGCATGTTCCAAGCAATCGATTGCCCTCCTTGAGTCTGTCCCCGAAGTGAGTGAATATGTGACCGTGTTGTTCATGAACAAAGTGTTGGTCGCCGACAACATGGTCGATGGTGGAATGGCTATTGAGATGCAAGATGGAGTATTGAAAGTTCCAGATCAGCCATTGATTCACTTCATTGAAGGCGATGGTATCGGCGTTGATATTACTCCGGTAATGAAGGAAGTTGTTGATGCAGCAGTAAGCAAGGCATTCGATGGTGGTAAGAGAATTGTTTGGCAAGAAGTGTTGGCAGGTGAGAAGGCTTTCAACGCTACAGGTGAATGGCTTCCTGATGAAACGATCAAAGCCATGAGTAGCGGCCTTGTCTCTATCAAAGGACCTTTGACAACACCGGTTGGGGGGGGAATCAGGTCTCTGAATGTAGCATTGAGGCAGACTCTTGACCTATTCGCTTGTGTTCGTCCAGTTCGGTGGTATGAAGGAACTCCAAGTCCAGTTCGAGCACCCGAGTCGGTTGATATGATCATCTTCCGTGAGAACAGTGAGGATGTTTATGCAGGAATTGAATGGGAAGCAGGCTCTGAAGAAGTTGCCAAGGTGATCGATTTTCTTCAAAATGAGATGGGAGTTTCCAAGATACGATTTCCAGAAAGCAGTGGTATAGGAATCAAACCTATCAGCAAAGAAGGAACTGCTCGAATTGTCAGGTCGGCAATCCAGTATGCCATCGATAATGACAAGTCAAGTGTGACTCTTGTTCACAAGGGCAATATCATGAAGTTTACAGAAGGTGGATTTCGTGATTGGGGTTATGAGTTGTCGATGGAGGAATTTGGCGCAGTTGAACTCGACGGTGGACCATGGTGTACATTGACCAACCCAAATACAGGTCGAGAGATCATAATCAAGGATGTCATTGCTGATGCAATGTTACAGCAAGTGCTGACCCGTCCAGGTGAGTACAGTGTACTGGCAACGATGAATCTCAATGGCGATTATATCTCGGATGCATTGGCTGCTCAGGTAGGTGGAAT
>CAXRJY010000213.1:0-4297 GCA_964230915.1 Candidatus Poseidoniaceae archaeon
TTCGGGCTACATTGAGCTCAAATATCATCGCTAAGAGATGTTTCGCGTGCTCGCTGCATCGCTTCATCTGAAGTAAACCAAAAGGTTGGAGTTTCTCCAAGTTCCTCATCCCATTTCTGTACTGCACGAGCAAACATTTCACCTTCCGTATATGTTTCACACCACTTAAGGTACCAGTCTGCTTGCTCAACGATCTTCTCATCTTCAGGTGAGGTCCGCTTCAGGATTTCTGCTTGCAAAGCAACTGACATCACCCATATTGGGGCAAGTGCGTAGGTTGCAAAGGGGTTGCGTTCCATATCGACGTTTCTCCATTCGGTCCACAGAGAAAACACTTGATCGTAAAGAAAACCGATGGCCAAAACCGCAAACATCACCGAGAAGAAGATTATTGCGAGCCCGATGTATGTACTTGGAATACCTGCTACTTTATCTGAAAAGCAAAATCCAGTTTCGCATCTTGATGAGAACCTCCAAGAAATCATTGGCCACACCAATAGTGTGATCGTAGTTCCCCAAAGTAACAGACTCACGATTGCTTGCGATTGTTGCATTCGCCAATATTGCCTCATCACCCACATTCGGAAAAACGATTCTTTCTCTTGAGATTCAGACATGGTATCAGTCAATCCACAGGCAGCCCCTTCAAGAACTCCACCCCCAAATTGAGTGATGATGTTTTGATATTCCGTCAATCTTCGCTTATTCACCGTAAGCAAGGATTTCTGTGCTTCAACCGTCTATAACGCGATGCATAGGTGGCGAAATATCGCCACTTCAGTTGATTTTGAATGAGATATTGGCCCCATCGACTTCGAAGAACACAGCGTCATCAGGCCCTTCTCCAATGTGCAAGTTTGCATGTGAAGCGCGAGTCTCATTACGTAGGTGTGCCCAGTCATATTCGACCAATTCTGGGCATTCCTCGCTCAGCCAGACTTCTAGTTTGATGGATGCTTCCATATCTAGATCCATCTCTTTACGCTGAGACTGGATTCGACGGATTATCTCTCTTGCTAGACCTTTGGATAACAGTGCATCATCGACGCTCATGTCCAGCACCAATGAAACATCAGTGCTGAGTTCGTTCTCTGCAATCTCAATGGTCATGGCAGAGAATCCAGGTCTCTCCACGCGTCGCACTTCGACATCTCCTTCTTCGATCAGATATCCTGAGATTGTCATCCGTCCTGATTTGATGTCATCCAGTGCAACCTCGTGGTCCGGTAGAGAAGCCAGTGCCTCAAGGACTGCAGGTAGGTCTTGTCGTGCTTTACGACCGAGCGCTTTACGGTTCGGCTGGAGTTCAACTCTTTGGAAGCGATCAAGGTCCTCTTCAATCGAGATTTTCTCGACATTGAGTTCCTCGGAAAGGAGTTCGTGCATCTCCGCAAGGTCAGGTCCTCCGACCACCCATCCTTCAGCACAGGGTAATCGTTGTCTTCGCTTTGCTTCGACACGAATCTTGCGTCCCATCTCAGCCAGTTGACGGACCAAGTCCATGCGTGCTTCAAGAACCAAGTCGCGGGCAGGTAGCAAGTCTGAATCATTCATTGGCCAATCGGCCAGATGAACTGAAGTTCCGTGCAGATTCCTATGTATGGCATCAACCATGAATGGTGAAATCGGCGCCACCAACCTACTGACGATTGTCAATACCTCATGCAGAGTGTGTTGACATGATGCCTTGTCGTTGGATTCATTCTCGTCCCACAACCGGCGCCTACTTCGTCGAACATACCAGTTGGAGAGATCATCGACAACGAAATCCTCGAGAATTCGTGCTGCTTTGTGGATGTCCCACCCGACCAGCAGCTCATGGTATTGGTTTGCAACTGCATTGGTTCTGGAAAGAATCCAACGGTCCAACAACGACCTCTCTTCCACCTTGCTTGCAGTTGGATCGAATTTGTCGAGTGCTGCATAGTCTGCGTGGAAACGATAGACATTCCAAAGGGTGAGGAAGAATCTCGCATAGGTCTCCCTGACTCCAGACGGGTCGAACTTGAGCGGACTCCACGGTGCTCCTGCAGAAACCATGTACCAACGGCTGGCATCAGCTCCTTCTCTGTTGAAATGGTCCCATGGGTCAACCACGTTTCCTTTGGATTTCGACATCTTCTTTCCTTCCTTGTCCAGAATAAGACCTAGGGAAAGACAGCGTTTGTAGCACAACTGGTCAAAGACAGTTGTTGAGACTGCCAACAAAGTGTAGAACCAACCTCTGGTCTGGTCGACACCTTCGCAGATGTAGTCCACTGGGAATGATGCCTCGAATGCTTCGCCACCATCGAATGGGTGGTGCCATTGTGCAAAAGATGCACAACCGGAGTCGAACCAGCAATCCATAACGAATTGTTCTCTTTGCATATTCTCTCCGCATTCAGGACAATTCAGTTTTACTTCGTCAACATATGGGCGGTGCAATTCTTTCGGCATCTGTGAGTCGGCGGTCATCATCTTCTGCAACTCATCCTTTGAACCGATGCAGTGTTGGTGTCCACAGTCAACACATATCCACACGGGTAAAGGAGTGCCCCAGAATCGTTCTCTGCTAATGGCCCAGTCCTTGACATTGCGCAGCCATTCGCCGAATCGACCAGTGCCAATATTCTCTGGCGCCCATTCGATCTGCTCATTGAATTCCAACAATCTATCTTTCACTGCAGTCATCTGCACGAACCAACTGTCCATCGCATAGTAGAGTAATGGGTGTCCAGTTCTCCAGCAATGTGGGTAATCGTGAACGTACATCTTCTCGCGATAGAGTTGATTTGAATTTTCCAACAGGTCAATTATTGCATCATCGCATTCTTTGACATAGCGTCCATCAAGTTCAGGATGGACTCCTGTCACGAAGTTTCCATCCATGCCAACAGTATGTTGAGCAGGTAGCCCGACTTCCATTCCAAGATTATAGTCGTCTTCACCATACATGACAGCAGTATGAACCACGCCAGTTCCATCGCTTGTGGTCACCCAGTCCGCTCCTAGAATGGTCCACGCTGTGTCAGAGTCGCCCTTTTGCACAGCGCCGGGGAACAGTGGTTCGTAGGACATGCCAAGTAATTCAGAACCCTTCATCTCAGAGATGACATCGCAATGATGGCGGATGACTTCCTTGAACAGGTCCTTTGCCAGAATCAGTTCTTCACCGACTGAAGCACCACCGCGTCCATCCCAACCTTCAGGTTCACTGTTTACTCGTACTCGGATATAATCAACATCAGGCCCAACCGCCAATCCGACATTTCCAGGCAAGGTCCAAGGAGTAGTGGTCCAGGCCAATACCGAGGCATCTTCATCGGTCAGTTTGAATTTGATGTAGACAGATGGTTCCTCGACTTCCTTGTACCCTAAAGCCACTTCGTGGGTCGAATAACTGGTTCCAGTCTGCGGGCAGAATGGTAGAACCTTATGTCCTCTGAACAAGAGTTTCTTGTTGAACATCTCTGACAATGCCCACCAGCATGATTCAATGTAATCATCATGCAGGGTGATGTATGGTTCGTCCAAATCAACCCAGAACGCCATCCTTTCTGTCATCTTGCGCCAAGTGTCCTCATATGTCCAGACACTGTTTCGGCATTCATCGTTGAAGGCTTCCATGCCGAATTCCAAGATGTCCTGATTGCTCATCAGGTCGAGGCGTTTCTGCACCTCGATCTCGACCGGCAATCCATGTGTATCCCAACCCCCTTTTCTTTCGACCAGAAATCCTTCCATCGCTTTCCAACGACAGACCAAGTCCTTGTAGGTTCGAGCAACGACATGATGGATACCAGGTTTGCCGTTTGCAGTGGGGGGTCCTTCAAGGAAGATGAAAGGCTCTCCAGAGCGGCGTGACTCCACTTGTTGTTGGAAGGTGTTTTCTTCTTTCCAGGTCTGCATCAGAGACTCTTCGAGTTTGACTGCATCGAGGTCACCTACCTGTTCGGGCACCACCATAGGCGACGGCACAATAGGTGTCGCTATCAAACCAATGCCTGACCACTTTGAGCCAAAAAATCACTGATTTTGCGGTCACTATTGCCGTGGAAAGATTGAGGTGCTATCAACAAATCCGACAATCATGGCCAGAGTTCGGAGTCACACCTACGGTGTGTTCTTTCTCATCATCTTGTTGTTGGCCATGCCTTGGGCCACCATGCTTCCTCCCGTTGAACTGGAGGACCATTCCAAGCAGGATTTGACCAGTATTGGTGCAACTCAGACCTTGATGGTCAGTACTGCAGGTGGAGCCGCTTCAAATCTGGTGGTCGAAGTTCCATATGGTGAGGCCTTGACTGGCCTCACA
>CAXRJY010000214.1:0-5511 GCA_964230915.1 Candidatus Poseidoniaceae archaeon
AAGCGGAGAAGCAGGCTGCCATTTCGGCTCTTGTTGAGGAAACAACAAGTGAGTTGAATGATGAGATTATTGACCATGCTGGACCAAAGGCTCCACCTGATGAAGTCTCAGCAGAAGCCGCCAAGAAAGGAGCACGTGAAATAGAATCAAAGATGGGAGAGGCTGAAACTTTGCTCCGACAGGAGGGTGAACTACCTCCCGAAGATATCGGTCAAGGAGCAGAATGGAAGACCAAGAAGCATTCAGGGCCTGATGATTGGGCAGATGTCTATTGGTGAGAAATCACCGCTGTCTCTCAATCCAGCAACGGTAGTATTGATGGTTGGATGGCCTCGCCCTCAACACATGGAGCGACCGAGAGGGACGCGTGACTTCGGGGTGTCCGAGATGTCACGTCGATTGGCTTTCGAGGACTTGTTGGAGGAACAAGCGCGTCGTTCAGGCTTTCGTAGAGTCGCGACTCCAGTCTTTGAATCACTTGATCTGTTCACTGCAAAAAGTGGCCCAGGAGTAGTGGGTCAGTTGTATGCCTTTGAAGATAAAGGAGGTCGACAATTGACATTGAGACCTGAGTTGACCGCTCCAGTAATGCGTGCCGTTGCCAATGAATTCCGTCAAGACCCCAAGCCATTGCGTTTGTCTTATTTCGGTCCATGTTATAGATATGAGGAATTCAAAACAGGACGTTATCGAGAATTCTGGCAGTATGGAGCAGAACTCATCGGTGCAACTGGGCCAATTGCTGAAGCCGAAGTATTGGCATTGGCAGTATCGATGTTGGAGGCCAGTGGATTGGTTGATTGGGAATTCAAGGTTGGCAATGTTGGGATATTGCGAGCAGTGTTGACAGCACTTGATATCTCAGATGAGGTATCAGAAGGAGCATCAGAATCACCTATGGCCTCGGCGATGAGATTCCTTGACAAGGGTGACAAGGAAGGACTTGAAGCGATGATGGATTCTTCCAAGAGTGAAATCCTCAATGGATTGGCAAGTCTTCAGGGTGGGCCTGAAGTCATTTATGAGGCAAGGCAATTGCTATCCTCCATCAGTGGAATCGACCTCTCTGCTTTGGATGACCTTGCTACAACATTGAATGCATTATCGAGCCTTGCTCCTACTCCACCAAAACTTTCAGTTGATCTGACAGTCACCCGTGGTCTTGATTACTACACAGGAATGGTTTTCGAAGCACAGGTTCCCGAATTGAGAGGGGAAGGACAAGTCCTCGGTGGAGGTACATATCGCCTTCTACACCTCTTTGGATTGGAGGAACTCGACCCCTGTTGTGGATTTGGATTGGGTTTCGACAGGGTTCTACTCGCTTTGGAGAAACAGGCTGAACGCCTTGGTCGAGATGAAGTCGTTCCAGATGAAAACAGTGGGCCAGGAGCAGTAGTTGTCATCCCATTCAAGGTTCCAGTCGAAGAGGTGCTACCATTGGTTTCACAGATGCGTTCTGCAGGAGAGAGAGCAGTATTGGAATTACGAAGTCGTAAACTTGGCAAGTCAATGTCTTGGGCAGATGGAATCGGTGCAGATCATGTCATCATCATTGGCCCAGAGGACCTTCAAAATGGAGTATGCACAATCAAAAGATTGTCCGATGGAGAACAGGTGACCCCAGCGCTCGATGGAGTATTAGAAGCACTTCAAGGGTTGAGATGATCACTCAGGTTTGCGCTTCAAAGTGATTGCACCGGCAGCAACTGCGGCCATTGCAAGAACGGTTGTGAATCCAGGAGTATCTGCGCCCTTTGCACTTTCACCATCATCGATAGTGAAACCTTCTTCAAAACTGGCAGCATCTATTGGCCATTCGACAGTGGAGTTGTTTCCAAGATAAAGGCGGAACAGTGCTTCTTCCCCTGTAGGGCCAGTGAACCAACCGCCTTCTTGGTAATCTCCGATTATCACCATTTCAAATCGAATCTGGGGGCATTCTGAACTACCTTCAAAGGTCAGGAAATCTGGATTGACAGGTGCATTGATTGGGATGTTGTTCATTCCATCAGATACAGAGGTGATTTCATCTCTGTAGAATTCAGCATTTTCTCTGTATAGAGAAATATTCAGATTCTCGCAGTTTCCATTGTTGGAGCCAGAACAGCCTTCCTGTCCGTTGCTCCAATGTCCTCCTAGTTCAATCTGAATATTACCTCCAAAGGCTCCATCTGTTTCCAAAAGAAATGCCATGTCAAGTTCAGGTTCCATCATGCACCAGATATCTATATCGAGGGTTCCCGACTTCCGATATTCTTCCAGATAGGGTTCCTCTTCAGAACCTCCCATACCTTCGGTATCATTGTCATTGAAATGGGTCCAACATTCTGCCCCATCAGAATAGATTCTCATCGTTGTATTGCCTTCACTTGGCTGTTTAGGGTCATCTTCAGCTGCACTCATGGTGGACACTGAAGGTTCAGCCGTAGCAGGGACTAGAACCAGCAGACACATCAGAAGGGATACCGCAATCGCGCTGCGCATGTAATCATGTGACAGCCGCTGTGCTATCACCATTACGACGCGCTGATATTACGAAAAAACAGTGTTTTTTCATTCAATCGAACTTCTGGAAATGTGCCTTACCGCCACCAGAACTGCGTTTCTGGCGTGTCAATTTGAGTGCTTCACCCAATTTGTCAGGCGCCATTTTCGGATCCTTGAGTTTGTCCCCGCCGACCCCAGTGATTATTGCCATCACCTTGATCGTGTCTCCGAATCCTGGGTCTTGTCTGGCTCCCCATATGACATGAGCATCTTCACTGACTTTGGAAGTCAATAGGTCGACCACTTGACTTGCTGCTTCAAGAGTCATGTATGGACCGCCAGTGACATGTATCAGGACGCCTGTCGCACCGGAGATATCAATATCCAACAGTGGATGATTCAGAGCCTCATGTACTACTTCTTCAGCGCCGCGGTCGCTCTCGCCATAGAGCATCATCGTGACTCCACCATTGCCCATGATGGTTCGTACATCTGCGAAGTCGAGATTGATGAGACTTGGTAGCGTGATGGTCTCGACGATTCCCTTGACTATCTCTGCAACCAGTTGGTCCATGATTGAGAAAGCCTCATCCAAGGGTAGATTTGGAACATAATGTAGTAGACGATTGTTATCCAGCACAAGAACGGCATCCGCCGTGCGACGTAGTGCTTCCAATCCTTCGAGGGCTCGCTGCATTCTCTGTCGGCGCTCTACATGGAATGGAGTAGTGACGATTCCTACCACCACTGCGCCTGCGGCTTTTGCCTCCTCAGCGACGATGGGGCAGATACCTGTTCCAGAACCTCCACCCATGCCACTGGCGATGAAGACCAGGTCAGCACCAGAGACGATTCGCTTGATCATCTCACGGCCTGCTTCTGCACAGCGCCGGCCCAATGATGGGTCGCCACCTGCGCCAAGACCGCGGGTGATGTGCTTGCCCACCAGCAGTTTCTGTAATGCACGAGTATGATCGAGATGTTGCTTGTCTGTATTGATGGCAACGGTGACCGCGCCTTCAACACCGAGATGAGTGATACGATTGAGAGTATTGTTTCCGCTACCCCCACAGCCAACGATGAGGATTCTTGGATCAGGAACATCAAAGCCACGCAGTTGCCCATCTAGTAGAGCAGTGCCGCCTTTACTATCGCTTTCTACATCCTTGCGTAACTCTTCAACCAATTCGTTGAACTGACTACCATAGCCAGTTGTGGAGGCTCCATCCTCCCCGTGTGTTCCACGGTCTTGCATCCCAATCCCCGAGAGGCCTAACGCCTTTCCCATCAGTATTAACCATGATGCCTCTAAAAGTAGCGCGCATGAGGATTTTGAGACCCACTTTCCCACCCCACTATCGTTCTTGACAAGGGTTAAACCCCGAAGGCCAGTGCAACGGTTCGCCTCGCTTAGCTCAGTTGGTAGAGCACCTGACTGTAGTCGGAAAAAACACAGCCGTCTGTAAGGCAGACATCAGGGAGTCCCCGGTTCAAGTCCGGGAGCGGGGACCTTGCTACATATCGATGAGAGTCGGTCCCCACTCCTAGTCGAGCATTAGCTCGTTGCACTCGCAGTCTGCTCTCCTCCGGGAGCGGGGCCTTGCTACGTATCGATGGGAGCCAGTATTGATTTTCTGGACGAGTGAACCTAAGAGTGAAAGCAGAGGCTTGGAACCGAAGTATGTGCGCACCCCAGTATTACTACTGTCATTGCTGATGTTGACATCATCTCTCAGCGGCTGTCTTCTGTGGGATGATGAAGCCGAGGAAGTGGTCATCCAGCAGGAGGAAGTGGAAGGATTTGGAGCCTTCAGCGTGGTAGCGCCGATCGACACAGGAATCAATGTCTATCATGACCATTTCTTGATGGATGAGCCATATCCACAATGGTTGTTGGATGGACTCGGAGTGAACATGATCTGCGACATAACCCTGAATGGAACATGGCAGGAGCGATTTGAGGCTGACCAGTCAACTTGTTGGGACAACATAACCTCAACCGATATCGTTTGGTTCCGTGGAACCAGAATCATTGGCACCACTCCAGATGACAATACCGATATTCCGATTCTCGATGACCCACAGGATGGACACGGTTCTGCGGTGACTGGGGCGGTCTTGAATGCCAATCCGGATGCAGTCATCTTCTTTGTCGAAGGATTCAGTGACGCAGCGGTTCTTGCAGCAGCGAATCAGCCGTTGGTTGACATAATCACAACAAGTTTCGGACCGATATTATCTCTACCATTTCCAGGAATCGAAGATTCCACTAGAGTTGCAGTAGTGGAGAACAAGAAAATTCACACCGGCGCTGCTGATAATTCACCTTCACCTGCAATTCAGGACCCAACTGCAGGTCCACCATGGAGCATTGGAGTCTCAGGATATGCTGAGGAAGGAGATGACCAGAAGGAGACGATGAGCGGCTCATATCCGGATGTTGCTGCAGATTGGACTCAGAATCTTCCCAATCACGATGACACAGACGGGTATCATGAGACCTCTGGAACTTCATTTGCAACACCAAGAACGGCTGGATTACTGTCCAAGGTGTTGATGAATCTGCGTGCCGAATATGGAGATATGTCCTCGGGTGCTGACCCAGTGGTACGACAAGGTTACATCGTCAATGGAACAAATTTCACACTTACCAATGATGATGTTCGCAATGCTCTGAATCTCTCTGGCTGGTATCCCTCATTCGGTACTTGGGATCCTACTTCTGGTACAACGCCAGTTTCCCCAGTTGCACCTTGTACGCAAGTGGGGTGGGGTGTCGTGAACGAGAGCAATGTGATTCCTATGATCGAACATCTGAATGGAACAACGACGATGCCGGAACGCCCGAGCGATGTTCGACAATGTATGGAATTGAATCAGCAGATTCGCGAGGCGTATTGGAATTAGTCTCATTCCCAGATGAGTTCAGACGACTTGGTTATTGGTGGTCGGCAGGACATCTCTTCACACAACCATCCCATCCATTCTTCCTCACCGCGGTCTTTGTCATCGATTGGATTG
>CAXRJY010000215.1:0-6205 GCA_964230915.1 Candidatus Poseidoniaceae archaeon
CCGCAGGGGGCGCTTGCCAGAAACGATGAGACGGACTCCACTATCCACCATGCAGTAGTGATGACTCACGCGGCCATCTTCAATCATTGGGTCATTAGTGCCCCACAAAGTGCGATATCAGCGGCTGAAATGCTGCTCCACGCCACACTTGGGACAATCGACGAGCACTTCATTCACACCACTGGGCAATTGTACCATGAATCCTTGTCCACACGCACTGCAAGAACCACGCATTCCCGACTCCTTGGAAGCAGCGGCGGGGGAAGGTGCTGCAGGTGCCGACGGTGCTGTATCGGTTTGTCCAGGAATACTGATTCCGCCACTGCGACTGCCAACAGATTGCTTCGTTTGTTCCTTGGTTGTCGAATGTGATTCTATCTGCTCAAATATCTCATCTCCCAAAGAAGATTCAGGAATGCCTGGAATCTCTTTCTGAATTTCCACCTGACCTGGCTGCTGATCACTGAACAAGGCTGCTGCCTCTGCTGCTGCCGCTGCCTGAGATGCATCCAATGGTGCACCTCCTCCGACTCCTGCCATAGCAGCAAACTCAGCATCACTTCCCTGACCACTGGAACCTGCGGCTCTGAAACCTGCATTTGGGTCACCTCCTGATGATGAACCATACAAACGCTGCATCTCTGCATTCTTCGCTTTCTCAGCAAGCTGTTCTTCAGTCATTGGCCCTGAGCCTTCTGCAAGACCTGCAATAACTACCGCTTTAGCGAAGAATGGCACATTTCTGGTCTCACGAACACTGTCGATCCGAACGGAAATCTCCTCCTCTGTCAAACCGTGTGAAGCCAACAGATGGCGTGCCATTCCCAACTCTTTCTGCCTCCACATGAATGAACCAACTGCAATTACTGCAGCGAAAATGATGATGATGATTGAGATCACCATTCCAGTCTTGGATTCTGGTGCTGGTTCAACTTGAATCGTATATCCCTTGTAAACCATATTGCCACTTTGATCAACTATGGTCAAGCGTATCGAAACCTCTCCCACATCTTTCAGCATTACGGGTCCAACAGACTGACCTATCAATTCGCCATCATTGCTCTTGATGCCATCTCCATCCAGATCCTCATCCAGATTGAAATCCCAACGATATTCCAGTGACGATGCATCATCAAATGAGTCTGAACCTGCATTGATTGCGCTCAAAGTGAAACCTTCTCCTGCAGTAACTGAAATCGGAACCTCAACTTTTGAAGCATCGAGAGTAGGCACTGTAGCATCGATGATATTGATGAGTAAGGTTGCATTTGCAATATTTCCTGAAACATCAGTCGCCTCCAATACCAGAACGTGTGATGCCAGATTCATCCAGCCTTTGCTCCATGAATTTCCGGTTCCAACCTCGACTCCATCAAGAGTCCAACGCTTGCCAGCAATAGTGTGGTCATCAGCAATGTTTGCAGTGAAGGTGACAACCTCTCCAATAGGAGCCAAGGCATGGTTCTGCGTATTGGATGAGGTATCGTGAGATATCGAAACCGTTGGTGCAACCACATCGATGACACTTACTTCATGAGTTGTTTGTGCTTTCTCACCATTTGGTGAAGTCACCGTCAACAATACTCTGTGTGTTCCAGGTGTGAACCAACTTGCTGTGGCGCTCCAACCAGTTGCATCCGCATCATTGTCCAGCATACCGTCTCCATCTGAATCTGCGCCCAGGTCAACGTCCCAAGCCAGACTCTGAATCTGACTCTGTCTATTTGGAGTAGAAAGTGCATTCAAAGCAACCCCTTGCCCTATCACAGCAGCAGTGGAATCCAAATCATCGGATATCGATGGCGCAAGTACTGGGTCGAATTCGACCTTGACACTGACTCTGGCTTCAGAAGAACCCGAACCTCCTCCTGATGGAGATGCCTCATTGTCGACCATCAGATACAATCCCTGACCTGCTTGAGACTCCGAAATCGTCCACATCATAGTTGAATATCCGGAAACAGCGGTCATTGATGCACCGGGGATGTGAAATGCGCCACTGTCTCCATTGAGATATGTGGTCCTGTGTTGCTCCGTCATCAAATAGATGTCAGGCTCACCAAACATCGGCCATGCTGAAACCATTATCTGCGTACCCGCATCAAGTGTTAGTTCATCGGGTTCTAGCAACTCCTGATGACTCCCCATATCCAATATCACCAAGTTATGAAACTCCGTCCAGTAAGAGTCTATCACTTCATCAATCTGTACCTGTACTGTTGCCTCTGAACCGCCTTGGTCTCCTTCTCCAGCGTCATTATCATGAGCTAGATTATCGAAGACGATGTGAAATTCCTTGTTCATGTCATTTGCATCAGGACGCCAATGGAAACTGTAGGTTCCATTAGCGAAAAGAAGTGAAGACTGTTCTATCACATGGCCATAGGCAAAACCTCCAGAATATGCCTCATGCACATTTTCTGTCATGATCAAGAAATCGATGGCATCACCAGATATCGAGATGTTGAACTCTAGGACTGTATCGCTGGAAACTGCACCGATACGGTAGGTGGAACACTCGCCATTACCAACATCGAATGCTTGAATGGTGGTATCAAACAATGTTGTACATATCGGTGCATCCCGTGCTTCTTCAGCAACCGCGAATGATGACAAGAACGGCATTGTCGATAACAACAAGGCCAGCATCAGCGCTCTTCGCATATATCCTGCTCGCGAGGTCTTCATTTCAAACAATCCCTAAACAGTGTGTCTTGATTCAGCAATCCTCGCGTGTATACAGAAGACTCGCTGGCGCATGCGTATGCGGGTCCACTCAGAAGAATACGCTCCTCGTGTAAATCAATTCACTATTCCTGCAGAATTTTTCTTTTCTTGCGCGGGTCTACTCATAAGATAAAACACGCGCGTGACGCGGGTACGCGTCTACTCAGAATGCGGATAACCGCACGTGGAGTTTCTCGTTTGAAATCTGACAATAATTTCCAATCCCAAAAATCGAGAGATGAATCATTCATTCATGGCAAATGAATCCTCGACCTGTGACCAACCTCGGCCATCCCAACGTAACAGGCTGTTCCCGCCATGGTCTATTCTGACAAGGTCTCCATCATCTGCAGCAAAACAGGAAGGATGCAATTCACGAGCTTCATCGACCGAGGTGGTCGTATCCTCGATACTGGAACTGTAATGTGTCAGCAACAGATGTTCTGCTCCCATAGCCTGTGCTGCTCTCGCTGCGTCCTTTGCTGTCGAATGCATCCACTCCTCAGCCTTGTCCTGCTTGATATCAGTGTAAGTTGATTCATGAATCAGCAAATTTGGCCCTTCACCCTGTTCTCCAAGTTCAACGAATGAAGGGACCCCTCCTTTGGTATCACCACTGATCATCACAGACAGCCCCTTGCGCGTTTCACCACGGAAATCGGCAGCAGCAAGAGATTCACCACCAACCTCGAGATCTTCTCCTTTTGCCAACTTATGCACGATTGAATCATCCAAGCCCAATTTGTCTGCCTTGTCTCTATCAAATCGCCCTGGCTTATCGGCTAGAGTGACCGACCATGCGCAACTAGGTACTGAATGCAATGTCTCATGTGGCCGTACCTTGGCTCCTTCAAGCAACACTGGAGGAGTTTCCAACAATTCAGACTCCCCCGATTCGGGGTTGATTCTCATCCACCTTTCTCCAGTACTGAAATCAACCACATACCAATCCACATCATATCCTAACTGATCCTTGGTCGCACCAAGGCTCCACCATTGCTGCCATTGTCTAGCCAGATCCACACGGGGTATACCTGGGTCATCAAGGCTGACATGAGCCCCACCATGCAGCATTGCATCGAATGAGATATCTGAGATTGGAGCAGCCACAACAAACGGTTTGTTGCGTCCATCCAGAGCCATGCTCTGCATCAAAGGCAATACGCCCCAACAGTGGTCTAGATGGCCATGTGTCAACAGCAACAAACGAATACGGGTATGTCGTATCCTCTGCTGCATTCCACAAGTTTTCAAACGGGCTGAATGCGTCTTCATCCTCAATTGCATACCCTCTCCACAATCGACCAATACTTGGCCAGAAGGGGTGTCAATGACAGATCCTGAAACCTCACGTCCATGTGCAGGACGTGCTGAAGATGTGCCGAGAACATGAACTTCAAGCATCGCAGACCAAACTACGCGAAGGGTTAGGGGTTCTTTGGGATAGGGGTCGGTGGAAACCATCGCAAAGTGACGATATCATTGATTCCTCTCACCCAGCGCCAAGGAATTGCAAGATGTATTCCATCTTCAACCAATTCGGGATCGGTTTCACGGACGAATAAATGTGAACAGTTCCAATCATCAGAATCGATGACAGAATCATGCACAATTCCAACTTTCCTGCCGTCAGGCAGATAGACGGATAACCCGCGCAGCGCAGTCAGCCTCATTTCGCTCACAGAGGGGCTTGGAACGCCCTCCTCCATCAACATTGGCCATACACAGAACCAAATCAGCACAACAAAGAACGCGGAGTGAAGACTCATAACGGAGCGGATTCACCGGCTATACATGTCCGGCGTACCGATGATAGGGCAAATGTCCATCACTGACGAGCATGAACTAGTCCCTGTGAAGACAAAAATGAAGAAGATTCTAGACATTCTAAGAGATGAACCATCCACCGCTGTCATCCTTCACGATGGCAAAGGAAAGAAGATGAAAATCGCTGGAGTGATAACTGCTGAAGAGATTGATGCAGCCGTCAGTGACGGTAAGAACCCGAAGAAACTGAAGGTCGAAGACGTGGTTTTGACTAACATCCTTGAAGTTCCCAGTGATGTCCCAATCACCAGAGCCATAGAAGTGATTCAGGAGAAAGGCCCAGATGCAGTGGTTGTCAGGAATCGAGATGATGGCGATTTCGCTGGATACTTCAGTGTCGATGATTTTCATGAAGCAAAGGATCTCGTTGCGCAACAACAACAGAGAGCGCAACAATTCCAGCAGAACACGCAGACGACCATGCAACAGAGCAACCTGCAAAAGGAATTAGAGGATGACGATGATGATGACGACTCATATATTCCAGAAGCCATGCGTGGCCTACCTCTCTCTCCTCAGATGAAATCAACTTTCAAGGCTCAGGCCCAAAGTGGTGCAAAGCCTTCAGGGCGCCCAAAAGGGCCACCTGGGCGTCCAAAAGGGCCACCTGGACGAGCAACTGAGCCAGAACCTGAACCTGAACCTGAACCTGAGCCAGTAGCACCCGCACCTCAGGGTCCCTCTAGAGGAGGACCTTCAAGGCCAGGAGGAGGTCCACCTGGACGTGCACCCAGTGGCGGTGGAGTCACCACCGTCAGTGATGAGAAGGCTGGTGCTGTAGATCATAACACAACCCGCTCAAACAGAGGTACCGTTGTTGCAGGTGGCGGCGATGGTGATGAGAAATCTGTAGATCATAACACAACCCGCTCAAACAGAGGTACCGTTGTTGCAGGTGGTGGCGGTGGTAGCGATGAGCGAAACTGCCCATTCTGTGATGAAGTCATCAAGGCAGCAGCGAAGAAATGCCGCTTCTGTATGGAATGGCTGGATGCTTGAACCCTTGGAGAAATGAGGGATTAGATGCAGGCAGAATGTCCAGTCTGTGCAGAACAGATTCCTGTTTCCAGTGAAACCTGTCCAATTTGTGCGGAGCCTACTGGATTCTATGGATCTACGTCATTAGATGCTGGTACCGAAAATTCGCTCATCGAATGCCCGGTCTGTGCTGAGCCAATTGATTTCTCATGTGATGTTTGCCCCATTTGTGCGGAGCCTACTGGTTTCGATGAAGCAGTACCATCGGGAGGTGTGGATTGTCCAACCTGTGCTGAAGTGATTGAACCATCGTGCGATGTTTGCCCAATCTGCGCTGAACCTACTGGATTTGCAGAACCTGTGGTAAATGAAATCGTTCCTGATATCTCCAATGATGCAGGAGACGAAGCCGATGCTGAAACTTGGTCGATGGTAAAGAACAGTGATGATCCTTCAGACATCGAATTCTATCTCGAAAATTTTCCGAGTGGTAAATTTGTCATACCTGCTAAGCTGAGGTTGAAACAACTCGGTCGTTGAATAATCTCAGCATTCACTTGCCGAGATTGCCACGAGCCTTGAGCGAAGGACGTAGTTTCTCTGCGCCCTTACCCTTGTTGTGCAATCCACGACCGCGCTTTCCTGCGCTGGTCTTGCCACGGTATGCACGGCC
>CAXRJY010000216.1:0-7070 GCA_964230915.1 Candidatus Poseidoniaceae archaeon
ACCTTGTGTAACTATCCGAAGAGGAACTCAGCACTGTATTGACTCCCGTTTCAGGGAAATGGAATGTGGTGAATAGATTTCCTTCTCTAACATCATCAGTAATCATCGCAGTCATCTGGATCTTATTCCGTGGGCTGGAAAGCCACACTTTGGAACCTTCTTCGATGTCCAATCTTTGTGCATCTATGGGGTGAATCTCAAGATAATCATCGTCGTGGAACTCATTCAGACCCGTTCTTCTGGTTTGGGTTCCTGAATTGTAATGGAATAGATTGCGCCCAGTAACAAGAATGAATGGATATTCCTCACTTGCTCTCTCTGTAGGCTCAGCAAATTCTGGGGCTGCAAAATTGCCCAATCCTCTTGAGAATTCCTCCAAATGCATAACAGTGGTGCCAGGGTGCTCTTTCTCTGGGGCTGGCCATTGTATCGCTTCAACATCCTCTAATCTGTCATATGAGATGCCGGTAAAGTTTGGAGTCAGAGATGCTATCTCATCCCAAATGTCAGATACGGAATCTGAATTATTGATTGGATGCCCGAGAACCTTGGCTAATTCGGAAACTATTCTCCAGTCCTCCTTGGCATCACCCGGTGGAGGTATTGCTTTACGAATTCGTTGAACTCTTCTTTCTCCATTGGTATAGGTTCCATCCGATTCAAGGAAGGATGCCGCTGGAAGAACAACATGGGCATATTTCGCTGATTCACACATGAATATATCTTGCACAATAAGTAGATCCAATTTGGATAGTGCCTCTTGGACTCGTTGGTTATCAGGGTCAGTCTGGGCGATATCCGAGCCTATCATGTATAGAGAACGCATCTTTCCTTCAAACACATTTTCCAACATCACTGGATATGTCATTCCAGGTGTTTCAGGGACATCAACACCCCATAGAGCAGATACCTCCGCTCTTCGATCTGGATCTGAGACGGATTGATAATTAGTGTACACATTTGGCAGTGCACCCATATCGCATGAACCTTGGACATTGTTTTGCCCTCTTAGAGGATTGATTCCAGTACCTGGTCTCCCGACATTTCCCGTCAATAAGGCCAAACTGGAAAGCGACATAACTCCTTCAGAACCATGGCTATGTTCAGTCATTCCTAGGCCATGAACAGACATCGCTGCATCTGCAGAGGCATAGAGATGAGCAGCCTCCTCAAGAATTGGAATCGGTACAGTAGTCAAGCGGGAGCAGAGTTCGGGAGTCATTAGTGCGACCATGTCCTTGTAAGGCTCAAGATTCTCAGTCCTCGTATTCATCCACTCATCGCTTGCTTGTAATCCATCTCGAAGTATGATATGTGCCAGTCCTTGGTAGAGTGCCACATTTGTACCTGGGCGCAACTGAAGGTGGATATCTGCGATCTTTGCTAGTTCAGTTTCTTTAGGGTCAGCCACGATCATCTTCATACCTCTTTTTCTAGCACGAAGGATGCGTGAACCTGTGACTGGATGTCCATGAATCGGATTACATCCGGATGCTAGGAGTAAATCGGTCACATCGATATCGGATAGGCTGTTGGTTCCCGCACCAGCACCAAAGACGGTCATCATCCCCTTCACCGTTGCAGAATGACAGACTCTAGCGCAATTGTCTACATTATTGGTGCCAATCACTGCTCGCATGAGTTTGGAGCCAAGATAATTCAATTCATTTGTCGAACGAGAGGATGTTATTGCACCAATGCTATCAGGTCCGGATTCCGACTTGAAACGGTGCCAACTTTCGGCGATGTGAGCATATGCCTCATCCCAACTGACTTCACGGAAATCTTCATCGATGGAATCTCTGAGCAAAGGCTTGGTCAAACGGTCTTGATGATGGACATAAGCAGATGCAAAGCGACCTTTAACACATGAATGACCTTCATTCACTGGAGATTCTGCCACAGGTTTCATCGAGACTAGTTTGTCTCCTTTCACGCCTGCATCGAATTGGCAACCAACTCCGCAGAAAGCACAGGTGGTTCGCACCCACTTGTCAGCCACACCATGAGTGCGCTCAACCTTGTCCTCCAATGCAGCAACTGGGCATTCATTTACACAAGCGCCGCATGAAACACAGTCGGAATCCATGAAAGGAACATCTGCACCAGCTATGATTTTGCTGAAGAAGCCACGTCCATCTATTGAAAGAGCATGTGTCACTTGAATATCGTCGCACGCACGAATACAACGTGAACAGACAATACACTTGGTCGGATCGAATGAGAAGAATGGATTCGAATCATCAATGGGCATTCCTTCACATGAGGGCGTGTTGTCGTATCTGACCTCTCGCAATCCAACCAGTGCTGCAACATCCTGCAATTCACAGTCTCCGTTCGCAGTACAGGTCAGGCAATCGAGCGGATGTTCGCTGACATAAAGTTCCGTTATACCTCTACGCAATTGCCACAATCTATCCGAGCCGGTAGAAACAGTCATGCCAGGGCTTGCTGGAGTCGTGCACGAAGAAGGAGTTCCTCTTACTCCATCAATTTCCACGACGCATACTCTGCATGAGCCAAATGCATCAAGATGTGGAGAATCACAAAGACTGGGGATGTCTATCCCATTATCTCTGGCGACTTGCATTACTGTTTGACCAGGTTCAGCGATCATCACTGTATCATCGATAGTGATGGAGAATGCAGTTTCACTCACTGAGGTCACCTCCAAAAGATGCTGGCCATTTCTGCATCGTGGAACGAATCGGCATCATTGCCAGCCCACCCAATGCACACAAAGATGTTGAAGTCATTACATCATCGAGGTCATTCAATAGTTCACGATCCCCAATCTTTTCATCGGGAGTCCCAATCCTTCTGAGCAATTCCAATGCTCTTTGGGTACCTATTCTGCAAGGAGTACATTTTCCACAACTTTCATCCCGGAAGAATTTCATCCAACCAATAGCCTCTGAACGTGGGTCAAAATCGCTGTCATAGCAAACGAAACCGCCATGTCCTAACAAACCACCAGAATCACTCAAGCCTTCAAATGACAACTCTACTGAATCCAATTCACTTACATCAAAGACCCCTCCAAGAGGCCCCCCTGCCTGAACGGCCACAACTCCTTCGATGTCAGAATGTGTTCTGATCATTTCAGCCACAGTTCCGCCAAAAGGAATCTCAACGCATACTGGTTCATTGACAGCCCCAACGATTTGAGCAACAACAGTACCTTTACTACGCTCAGTTCCTAGAGATCCATAGATTTCTCCACCCTCTCGCATGATTGCAGCGACCAAGGCGAAGGTCAACACATTGTTCACCACGGTTGGGCGGCCATATAGTCCAGATTGTGTAGGATAAGGCGGGCGTGCTCTTACTTCACCGCGCCTACCTTCCAGACTCTCCAGTAGTGCAGTTTCCTCACCGCATACATATGAGCCGGCGCCGAGGGCGATTGTGATATCAAAATGGCCCCCTAGGATTCCCTCATCGCGAGCATCCTGTAGTGCGGTTTCGAGAATTATCTTTGCATTAGGATATTCGCTACGAAGATACACCCATCCATATCGTGAACCTATGGCCTTGGCGCAAATGGCCATCCCTTCTATCATAGCATGAGGGTCTCCTTCGATGATCATTCTGTCGATGAATGTACCAGCATCTCCTTCGTCTGCATTTGCTACAACATACTTCACATCGTCCTCTTCCGCAGCAGCAGAGCCCCATTTGAAATGAGTAGGGAAACCAGCACCACCTCGTCCTCTCAATCCAGCAGTTTTGATTTCAGCAAGGATTCCTTCTGTACCAACTTCATTCGCCTTGCCAAGGCCTGAATATGAACCGCGCCCCCGCAATCCAGCAATGTCGAGAGGATTGACTTCACCTAGATTAGCCATCGCGAAACGCCGTTGAACAGAAAATGCTGGCAATTCAGATATCTTGCCCAAGGATTTCGCATGTTTGGAGGCATCACCAGAACTGATCTGCACAAGAATCTCTGACAATTCATCTGAATCGATGGGGCCAAATCCATGTCTTTCTCCGTCGATATCCAACTCCAGCATCGGTTCTAGATTGAAGATTCCACGGCTACCTGTTCGAATAAGAGCTGAATCATCAGGAGCATTTTGTAGTAATGCGATTGCTATATCTTCACTCCCTTTGTCCATGCTCATACTATCTTGGCTGATGTAGAATTGCAACCCAGAACCTTCTCTAGAAACTGGAATGACGTATGGCTCATCATCTCGCACAACTGCGGGGCCACTGGCGCAGAGTCCTGCACAGTGTAGCGAGCCAACGTTTTCTCCAGCAGATTCCAATTCGGCGATGACGTTGACAGCACCGCGAGCACGGCAGGCTTCGCCAGTACAGACTCGAACAGTCGACTCCTCAGGTTTGAGTTCCGCATAGTAACCTATGGCGCCTTTCACTTTGGCTGCTGTAGTGCCAGTGATAGAGGCTATTTCCAAGATTCTTTCCGTGCTTGGTTCTCCCTTTGTTCTAACTTCTTCTTTCAACAGATCTAGAAGTTCATGGCCGGGGCGAGCAGGGTCCCAATCTTTCCCAATAGGATTCATAACTTCACCACCTGAATAATGCCCTCATCCTTTCCGTATATGGATTACTTTGTCAATGTTCTTCAGAATCACTGTTCCATCCCTCTGTTGTCGTCTTGAGGAATCAGGTAGGATACCGTACTTCCGTTTCGTGTGAACCCATACAAGGCAATACCTGCCTGCCTAGCGAGGTCAACAGCCATACTGCTGGCAGCACCGATGGCAACGATTGCTGGAATGCCAGCAGATATCGCCTTGAGAACCAATTCAGAACCGATTCTTCCAGAAAGGCATAGAATGGTTTCAGAAAACTGTAATTCCATTTCACAACATGCACCGACTACCTTGTCCACACAATTGTGCCTGCCAATATCCTCCTTTACCACAATGATATCACCCGAAGCAGTGAACAAGCCCGCTGCGTGAATTCCTCCAGTGGTTGTAAATCCTGACTGCACTTCCAGCATCTTCTCTGGTAATCCAAGAAGTAGGTCGATGTCAATGTGTATTCCGCTGATAGAACACTCATGGGCCTTTGCCAACAAATCGGAGAAATCCTGCCTGCCACATATCCCACATGCAGTTCCATTACTGATTCTACCCCTTGGCGTAATGTCAAATTGACCACCTTGAGGCAGCGAGATTCTGGCGTTATCCTCAGATAGTAGAATTTCAATGTCTGAAACCGTACAATTCAGCAATATCCCTTCACTGATAATCAGGCCCTTGACCAGTTCAAGGTCAGAACCTGGTGTCCGCAGTATACTGATCCACCGATGAATGCCTTCATCATCCTCTAAGTCAATACTCAACGGTTTTTCAGATGCGATAATATCTTTCTCAAGTATCCATTCTCCATCTCGCAAACGATGTACTGCACGTTTCACGACATCGCTCATGCCAATACCTGAAGGATGGCAATGATGAAGATGTTCATTCTAAGGATTTTCAAAATCGGCAAATTATTGCCAAATCCTTAGGGAATAACTGTCAGAAATATCTTGAATGAAGCGCTGAAATCAAGAATCCAATCTTGCGCGTACTGCATCCATACAATCTCTAGACAGTTGCCGTGAAGCCTCTAGTATCTCTGACGCATCTTTCCGATAACCCTTGGCAACATCACTCTCCATTCCGCTGATGTTGATGTCTACATTGAATAGAGCGCCTTTACATGCTGCAGATGCCAACAATGCGGCAACGCCTACGTCGGTGACTGCATTTCCATTCCCAGTCTTGGCCAATGCAGGTAATGTCTCGAGCAAAGAAAGTGCCAATCTTGCAGTCTCTAATGGTATCTCAGCAGCTCCTAATGTCGCTTGTTCAATAGCTTGCTTTCTAATTCCAATGGATTCTTCATCACCTTTTGGTAGTTTGAAAGCCATCATCACTGCATCAAATGCCCTGCTGTCATCAGTAGCGAGGTCAAGTGCTCTGGAGAACATTGAGATTGCAATTTCCTGTGCCTTCTCAGCATCGCTCCAGCCATCGCTCCACTTTTCCTTGCCAATGGTCAGATCAGCAACCATACAGGTCAGTCCCGCCGCTTGTCCGAGGGATACTGCAGCCGCAGTTCCACCTCCAGGAGTCGGTGAAGAACTCGCCAACGCAGTCTGGAACTCTCTAAGACTCATCTCCGCCCATTCATCATTACCGTGCATTCAATCTCCTCCTAGCAGTGCCATCTCAATGATTCTTTCCTCGACGACGAATGGTGCAATATCGTCAAGCCCCATTCCTTTGACAGCAGCCTGAATCAGTTCAGAATCACCTTCTGCTTCTGGCGACTACCATTGTCCGGCCTCAGTGAATGCTCGCAAAGGCGCTAGTCCAACCAACTCACTACCTGTAACCTTGATTCCATTACTTTCTGCCATCCATTTTATCGCCTCATAAGCAACATGCATTGGAGTCACAGAAATATCCTGTAGGTTCATTGAAACTTGGGAAATTCCATGTTCTTCTAGCGGAAAACCCATGCCTTGGACACATGGCAACATTCCAGAGATTGAGAGCCGTTCACCTGCATCATTCTTGATCACTGGTCCGGATTGCCGAACCACTTTGCCGATGATGGAACTGAATGCCGCATCTGGTTCATCGATATTTACATTGTAAGCGACCAGAATATCTCTTGCGCCAATTATTATTGCACCAGTTCTAGCAATTTCTTCTGACCATGAAACAGGTCCATGGTCGGGTAGACGCGTAGCAGGCGAATGCACAGTCTCTTGTTCGGGACTCATTCTTGCCTCAAGTCCCTCGTATTGGCCCTTTCGTAGAATACTGTGATTACGCCTTTCATCACTACTCGCTGCGGCGCCATACAAGAAAGCAGGAAGGTCCAACTCCATGCTGACGCGCCGGGCGAGAGATATAGCCAATTCAGCACATTCATCCATCGAAATTTCACGTAATGGGACGAAAGGACACACATCTACAGCACCTAATCGGGCGTGATTTCCGGTATGCTTACGCATATCGATAGAGATGCATGCCTCCTTGATCAACTGAAACACTGACTGGCTGACGACCTCTGGCTCACCGGCTATTGTAATG
>CAXRJY010000217.1:0-3427 GCA_964230915.1 Candidatus Poseidoniaceae archaeon
CGCTCATCAACATCTTCCAGAATGGTCAGATGCGAGGGATTGACAATCCCCATGGTAAGCCCAGAACGAATCGCATGATGCAAAAACACTGCATGCATCGCTTGACGAACAGCATCATTTCCACGGAATGAGAAAGACAGATTGCTGACGCCTCCACTTATCATTGCACCTTGGCATTCCTTTCTGATGGCTCTGGCTGCTTCAATGAAGTTGACTGCAAATGGCGAGTGTTCTTCTATGCCGGTACCTATTGCGAGGATATTAGGATCATGAATGATATCTGTAGGATGGAAGCCAGCTTTTGTCAGTAACAGTGAATGAGCCCTTATGGCAATCTCGACTTTTCTATCTAGTGTGTCAGCCTGTCCTTGCTCATCGAAGCCCATGATCACTACGGCTGCTCCATACCTTCGCACCAATCTTGCTTGCCGAAGGAATTCTTCTTCACCTTCTTTGAGGGATATCGAGTTGACTATCGGCTTTCCTTGAATGCATTTTAGTCCAGCTTCCAATACTGACCATTTCGATGAATCCACCATTATTGGAAGTGATGCGATTTCAGGTTCTGTGGCTATCAGGTTCAGGAAGTTGGTCATCATCTGCTCACTGTCAATCAAACCCTCATCCATGTTGATATCGAGAATGTTGGCGCCATTCCTAACTTGGTCGAGTGCAACTTCAAGAGCAGCCTCTAGGTCATTGGAAGATATCAACCTGCGAAACCTTGCTGAACCAGTGACATTTGTCCGTTCTCCAACCATAACTAGATTGGAATCACTGTGGACATTGAAGACATCGAGCCCTGCGTATGAGGGAAGGCGAGTTTTCTCTGGTATTTCTCTCGGTTTCATTCCCTTTAACGCTTGAGCAATCGCTTGTATGTGGTCTGGAGTGGTGCCGCAACATCCTCCTGCGAGGTTCAGCAATCCATCGTTTGCCAAGTGCCTGATATGTGCTGCAGTCAATTCTGGAGTTTCGTCGAAACCAGATGGGGAAAGTGGATTTGGTAGTCCAGCATTCGGGTAGAGGTGGACATTGGTATCAGCGAGTCGAGACAATGTACTCAGTTTTCCTCTAAGACCAGTTGCTCCAAGTCCACAGTTCATACCCACTGAGATTGGTTCTGCGTGGCGCACAGTTTCCCAGAATGCTTCCACACTCTGGCCGAAGACAGTTCTATCTCCACCTTCCTGGATGAAGGTCACTGAAATGATGATAGGTAATGGAGATTCCATTTCGTCAAAGGCATCTTTGCAGGCTTTTATTGCTGCTTTAGCATTCAGTACATCGAAGATAGTCTCGATCAAAATGATGTCGCAGCCACCTTTGATTAACCCCTTGGCTTGTTCTAGATATGCAGAATACAGGTCATCCCATGTCGATGACCTAGTCGAAGCATCATCAACATCAGTCGATGCAGAAAGAGTGGCATTGGTAGGCCCGATTGCACCTGCAACCCAACAGGTACCACCGTTCTTCTGCATGTGTTCATCAGCCGCTTCTCTCGCGATTCTCGCTGCTTCAAAATTCATTTCCAAGGCAAGATGAGAGAGGCCATATTCGGATTGTGCAATTGCAGTCGCACCAAATGTGTTGGTCTCGATGATTTCTGCACCGGCTTCAAGGTATTGAAGATGAATCTCTTTGATGATGTCCGGCCTTGTAAGAACCAACAGGTCATTGTTTCCTGCAAGGTCTGTTTCATGGTTCTCCAGAGATTCGTTTCTGAAGTCCTTTTCTTCAAGAGAATATCTCTGTATCATGGTGCCCATCGCACCATCTATTATGACGATTCGTTCATCCAGAGCCTTGAGCAGTTCCTTCTCACTGCCTTGGACCATGAATATCAACCATGCTTTCAACCATCAGTATCGGTAATGTTCAGGTTTGTAAGGTCCTTCGACGGGGGTGCTGATGTATTCTGCTTGTTCATCGCTCATAGTTGTTAATCTACAACCAATCTTCTCAAGATGCAAACGTGCAACTTCTTCGTCAAGGTGCTTGGGTAGGATGTAGACTTCGTTGTTGTATACATCTTTGTTCTTCCACAAGTCGATCTGTGCTAGAGTCTGATTGGTGAAACTGTTGGACATCACGAAACTGGGGTGGCCAGTTGCGCAGCCGAGGTTTACAAGCCTACCAGATGCGAGCAGGAAGATACTGTTACCACTTTGGAAGGTGAATTTGTCGACCTGGTCCTTGATGTTCAATTTCTCGACATCTGAACGTGCTTCAAGTGCATCGACCTGGATTTCGTTATCGAAGTGTCCAATGTTACAAACGATTGCTTGGTCCTTCATCGCTTCCATGTGTTCAACTGTAATCACGTCCTTGTTTCCAGTGGTGGTGACATATATGTCCGCACTGCCCAGTGTGTCTTCAACAGTCAAGACCTGAAATCCTTCCATTGCGGCTTGCAATGCACATATGGGGTCAATTTCGGTGACTATGACTTTCGCCCCCATGGCCTTGAGTGCTTGTGCAGAACCCTTGCCAACGTCTCCATAGCCACAGACCACAGCGGTTTTCCCAGCAATCATCACATCAGTGGCTCGCTTGATACCGTCGATCAGTGATTCCCTGCAACCGTAGAGATTGTCGAATTTTGACTTGGTGACTGAATCATTTACGTTGATGGCTGGAAACAGCAAAGAGTTTGTCTTGACCCATTGGTACAGTCTGTGGACACCTGTAGTGGTTTCTTCTGACACTCCTTTACACTCAGCAACCACCTTTGTCCAGTAATTTGGGCGTTCAGAATGTATCCTTTTCAACAGGTTCTTGATGCACTGTTCTTCATGATTTGAAGTCTCTTCATTCACCCAGTTGCTGCCGTGCTCAAGTTGGTATCCCTTGTGAATCAATAGGGTAGCATCTCCTCCATCATCAACTATCAATTGAGGGCCTTCTTCCATTCCGTGGTCCAATGCCTTGAATGTACACTCCCAATATTCCTCGAGAGTTTCTCCTTTCCACGCAAAGACTGGGACTCCAGTAACTGCAATTGCAGCTGCAGCATGGTCTTGAGTGGAGAAGATATTGCAACTAGCCCACCTGACATCTGCTCCCAAATCGACCAGTGCTTCAATCAATACGGCAGTCTGGATGGTCATGTGTAGTGAACCTGTGACTCTGACTCCTGCAAGCGGTTTTTCAGCAGAATATTTCTGTCTAACAGACATCAGGCCAGGCATCTCTTGCTCAGCGATATCAATCTCTTTACGCCCCCAATCCGCTAGGGATATGTCAGCGACTTCATAATCCATATTCTGGCCTTCAGATTCTTCTTTTCTCAACATGTATTTCCCTCTTCATTCAGACGTGAGAATAGAGATACGCTCTGCATCTATGGCTTCCCAACTGAAACCACCATCACTCTCAGGAGTTCTTCCAAAGTGTCCTCCAGCTGCAGTCCTTCTGAAGATAG
>CAXRJY010000218.1:0-34323 GCA_964230915.1 Candidatus Poseidoniaceae archaeon
GGATTTCGCAGATCTTGACAATGATGGCCAACCAGATAGTGGAACCACAGGAAATGAGAATGGAGGCCGCGCATCATACATCCATTATGCAGAACCTTTCCCAGAGATGGTCGATGCGACGCACCTCGGATATGAAGGAGAAAGACACCTGACAACATTGGCTGTAGAAGTACTTTCTACAGATGTTGGAACTGGTCTGATATATCTGCTCGATACCACTGAATACACAATGGATAATGGAAATTTCAGATTCCAACCAAAACTGATCAATGATTGGGAAATTCCATGGGCAGAATCACATTGTTTTGGTGCAAATTGTGAGGCACATCCGAATAGTGACGAATGGTTGATGTTCAGCCCACACAATCTTGACTCTACATATTTTCCAACCACAGAAGAAATAGATCAATCACACGGAGGAGGATGGGACGGACGTCTCTACATCTCTCATTATCATGCAGGGTTATGGGTCGTTGACGTAGAAACTCTCATGGCCAACGATGCTTCGATGAACCGAACTGAATTACACATGGAATCAACAGTGGGGTATTACATGCCACATGGTGAAGACGGCACACCTCTGGATTCCAATTTCTATGATTTCGGTTGGGTGCCGTTTCTTTGGGCGGCTGAGCACCACAATGGAATCACCTATGCTTCTTGTATTTCCACAGGATTGTATGTCATGCAATTGGATATCGACAAACCATATCTCGGTCAGGATGTATGAAAATGAGCACTCGTAAGAGTTTTCTCAGTATTATTTTGACATTGATGTTCATTCTTTCAGGATGTATGGGGTCGATAGATACGCCGGAGCATGATTTCAAGGGCGACAACATCGAACCACCAGTCAAATTTCGTACCTTTGAATTGGTGGACAGCAATGCTGAGCCGTTCAATTCCACAGATATTTCTGGGCAAGTATTGGTAATCGCCTTTCTTTTCACCAATTGTCCTGATATTTGTCCTATTATTTCTTCAAATCTTAATTGGTTGACACAGCAACTTGGAGATGAGGTAGGGAACAATGTCACAATAATGTCAATCACGGTTGACCCTTGGCGAGATTCACCAGCGGTTTTCGCAGAATATATGGTGGAAATGAATCTTTCATGGCCTCATTTGACTGTTAATGACACAGAAAATGAAATTGGTGCATTAGAAAATGTGTGGGAAGATTTTGGTGTAGGATTACAGATAGTAGAGAACGGCAGCAATGATACAAGTGCTAGACATCACCCAATGGATTACGATGTTGATCACTCAACAGGCACAGTCCTTGTGGATAAGAATGGTATGCAACGAGTGTGGTGGGCAGACCTTGATTGGATGCCAGAACTGGTGCTTGAAGATGTCAGATATTTACTGAATGAATGATTACAATTCATTTGGGACAGGAGTCTGATCCATGTGGAGGAAAGCGAATACAGCCCACCAAGTCACGATATCCCATGAATTTACCAGATTGGTTACTCCACTGTTTTCATCAGTCACCATGTATTCTTCAACTTCAGACAATTTATCACAAGTCTTGTGATAGCATGGATATCCATCTACCACCCCATTCCACCCTAGAGTTGCCACCCCTATTTCTTGGAAAGGATCATGGTCACTTCTTGCAGTAGGAGATTCGTAAATCGCCACCACATCTTCATACTGATTATTCCATAATGGGGCTTCTCCCGCTGCTTCCCACTCAATCCTACCGCGCTCAATTTGGTATGATAGGTTGAGAGCATCCGCACCAATCCACTCAGCGAGATGATACATTCCTGGTTGGTCGATTACATCCCCAGTCCCATCGGGGCCAAGATAAACAGAGAGAGCGTAATCACCAGGGTAATTGATTCCAGCCATATCTAAATTCAGGTAATTTGACACTGTGACTCCTGGGGGAATATCTCCAGTGAATGCAGATGAGCCCCACAACCCCTCTTCCTCTGAAGACCATAGGCAGAATACCATGGTTCTTCGAGCATCAAAATCAGCCAATGCACCAGCAGTGGTCAATACCATCGATGAACCAGCAGTGTTGTCATAAGCACCAGTTCGCGTTCCATATCCCGTTTGTTCCAATCCCGGAAGCAATGAGGTTGGAGTAGCATAGGGGGCGATATCGAAATGTCCACCAAAAACCAACCATTCATCAGGAAATACAGTACCATCCTTGTATCCGCAGATATTGACCGCCCACAATGTGCCAGATTGGAAACGATGTACCTCAGTTCTTAGACCAAAGCCAACAAATACTCCTTCGAAGTAAGTGACAGCATCTTCGTATGCAGGGTTTCCATTACCTATCCAACGGTCAAGATATCCCTTTGCTCCATCCGCAAGATCAAGAGGGTCTGGAGTTTCATCCGTGATGAAATCAACCCACTCATAGACACTTCTTCCATCGACCCATCCTGCACTCGCATCCACTCCCTCATCTATTCCAAGGTCACTTCGTTGCGGTCGAGTTGAAATCAAATGTTTAACCGAAACAGTTCCACCATCCATGTCGCTTGAATTCAACCATCTCCAAAGCCCGCCATCGTCTTCATTTGGCACTACTTCAACAGCACCACCATTGGAACTATCATTCATCCAATCCATCCAAGATTCATTGGCGGCACGAACCGGCCAGTATTGCCTACCGTATTTTCCTACCAATAGAACAACATCCGGATTTCTTGGTGGTAGCAACCAATTCACAGTTTCAGAGTCACCACTTTTCATGTCCAACACAGTTCCGTTCTGCGCCCTGGCTGAACCTGGGTCGATGACAAAATATGGAATGTAGACCGACATGTCTACATCTGCTTTGAGAATATATGATTGCCAGACTCCTCCAAGCAACCCTTCTCCGAGTTCGACATACAAATCATCATCACTAGGCAATAGTTCCTTTTCTTCTTCTCCGAAACACCCTGAAAGCGGGGTTAGTAGCATTAACGACACTAACAACATGGCAGAGAGTCTACGTGACATCAGTCCGGCGACAGAAGGGTCGTTGTTCAAAGCACCGCATTCACGCAGACACATTGATGGCCCGCTCATGGTGCCGAGTTACTGTGTCTTCCACCACTCTAGTAGAGCGGCGCAACGCCATCGTGCGCGGAATTCCATCTTCATTCACTGAAGCCTTGGCAGGCCATTTTGGAAATGGGCCAACAGATATTGAATTGGCGAGAGCACAACATGCAGCCTATGTACAAGCATTGAGAGATCATGGGGTGAATGTCATTCAGATCAAACCAGATGAAGATTATCCGGACTGCGTTTTTGTTGAAGATCAAGCGGTTACCTTAGGGAAGAAATGTTTCATTCCTCGCGTCGGTCATGAAAGCAGGGTGGGGGAACAGGAAGCAATAATCTCAACTCTTGCAGAATTCCAAGAGATAGTCCACATGAATGCTGGAATGATGGATGGGGGCGATGTAATGCGAATTGGGAACATATTTTTCATCGGTCACTCTGAACGTACTGACGAAGAAGGAATTGTTGAATTCAAAAGATTCGTTGAAGCAGACGGTTTTGAATTACGAGTGATAGATATCCCAGAACACGTACTTCATCTGACAAGTATGTGTTCTGCACCACGGGACGACATCCTGTTATTGACCGAAGGAACAGTTTCTCCACAGGCATTTGGTGAATTACCGGAAACCGAAGTAATAATGATTCCAGAAGCAGAAGTAAAGGGAGCGAATGTGATTGGATTCGGCGAGAGGATGATCATCGCCGCAAACAACCCTACAGTCAAGTCTGAACTGGAAGCAAGAGGCATTGATTTGACAATTCTTGATATCAGCCAGATATCTGCAGCAGATGCAAGTTTGACCTGCTGTTCAGTGTTCTTTCCTTGATGTGTTCAGCCCCCTCTCGCGTTGTTGAAATAGAGGAGTTCGGTCGGCGGAATGCTACGCAGAGGTTGCCCAGCTTGGTCAAAGGCGCTGGGATGAGGTCCCAGTCCACATTGGTTCGCAGGTTCAAATCCTGCCCTCTGCACTATTCGGATTCACGGTTAGGTTGTTCCTTCAACCTCAGCCATGTTTCACTCAAGAAAATCAGCAGATATAGGCTACCTAGCCAAAGTGCCGGTTTGAGAACATACTGATCTCCACCGATGTCGGCAAGGCCGGCGGTAAGTGAACCATCATTCATCCATCCAATAACTACCAATGAAGCAAGTAACAACAGGGTGCAGAAATCCAGTACCCAGCGAATACCTGCTAGCACTTGCTTGCTGCTTGCTTTCATTTCATTGAACTGCATTCCAGTTATGGTGGCAGACATACTCTTGAGATTTGCAGTGATGGTGGTGAGTGCGGAATGACTTTTCCTGAATTCAATTCGCCCAAGTTTGAAACGGTTGATCAATTCTACAACCACGAAGAGAGAGACCCAAACAACAGTCATCTCGAGCAAGATAGCACCCCACCCCATATCGATATTGTCGGAATTTTTTTGCCACATCAAAACAGTCCATAACCAGGCTGCCAGAATATATTGTATCGAACGAGCAAAGCGAGAGATCTTTTTCTGCAGAGTGGCATCATGCGAAAGGAACATCTCCAATCCAATGACTAGGCCAACAGTCGATGTAATGACGAAAGCAAGTGCCATCCACCACCAATCTATGTTTCCATCTTGCCAAGCAAGCAATACTGCAACCATCGCCCAAGCAAGCACTACTCCACTGACCATGTTCGTAATCGCCTGCATTACATAGAGAGGATCTCTTCCATCTTTGAGAACGGCCAAGCCCCCCATCAAGCGAACTTCAAATGCCGAGTCATCAACCACGCCGTGAGCAGCAGCAGTCATCCCTCCGACCTTTTTGACAAGAGCATTTGAAACCACCCCTCCGCCGCGTCCACCTTTGCCAGCAGCTCCAGCGCCAACCCCTCCGATCGCCGCCGATGCTGCCGATGTACCGTCTCTCTTTGGAGTACGACTTCGTCCCGATGCCCATTCGCGAACGTCGGAATCTGTGATTTCTTCAACCTGTTCTTCAGATAATGGAGCACCATGATCAGTGTATAGCCATCGACATTGAATTGGAATAGGCTTGTCATCAACATCAGGGCTGACAAGTTGGAATTGACCCGCAGAAAGTTTTGGCAATTCATCGATCAGACTGATATCTCCTCCACCTTCCTTGAGTAGATGTTTGACCTTGTCAATGTCATTCCGTTCTCTGAATCTTCCTATGAACATCGTATTGGCTTGAGCGAGAATCTTGTAATCTACGTCACTGACATTTTGAGTTGCAAGAACACTGGCCACCCCATATTTTCTGGCTTGTTTGAAAATCAATTTTATCAAATCCTTGGCGGGAGGATTTCGTGGATGCGGGGGCAAGTATGGCGCAACTTCATCCATGAAGAACAACAATTTCAACTCACCTTCAGCAGGTTGTTGAGTCAACATCCAATCGTATAGTTCACGTGCAACCTCTTGGACCATATACTGTTTTTGAGCATCATCTTGAATGGTGTTTAGATAGAGGATATTCACTGGGATTTTTCCTTCTACAGAAGGTGTACAGAACGTATCAATATCCAATGGAGTACCATTCGCGAATAACAGTTGATTCACACCGGAACTGTAAGCAGCAATCCTCCTAGATAACTCACTGCGAGTGCTTTTTGGCAACATATCTTCGTAATGAGGTAGGTTTTGTTCCTCCATCACCTCTTCCCAAGTAGGGAGTTCAATCCGTTCTTCTTCATCCTCTTCGGCCGCTTCAAATGCTTCAGGAAACAATAGTTTCAGGAAAGTTGCATGTGGGTCACGGATTGTTTTGGCGAGTTTCTGAAAATCATCTAGAGGTAATCCCAATCTTGTTCCATGTACTAAAATCTCGTAAATGAAAGGTTTGACCTGTTTACCTTGAGCCTTTTCCACATCATAATCAGCCAACCCTGTGAATCCGGCAGCGACCATATCCCATGCAGTAATCGCCTCCTCCATCCCCAATTCTGCCGGAGGTGCTACGAATGGATCAATACAGATTGGCAAACCCTTGCTTCGAAGCGGAGTCCAGATTCTCACCTCTGCTTTATCCATCAGTGCATTTCGTCGAGAAACATCTCCTCCTTGTTCTTTCAATTCATTCTCATCTAATCCCAATGCTAATCTTGCAAGGTCTCCTTGTGGATCAAGGATTAGGCTCGGTATTCCAGCCAAGGTCGCCTCTTCAATGAGGGCTTTTGCCATCACAGTCTTCCCAGAACCTGTCGAACCAAGCATTGCTGCATGCCTTGCAAGAATTGTAGAGGGAATAGCAACTTCGGAACCATCATCTCGTCGAGTACCGAGAATCATCAAATCTTCTGCTGAGGAAGATATTGTTTCAGTCTTGGTACTAGGTTCAATGATTACATCTTCTTGCACTTCTTCGACATGCATTTCTTCCTTTTCAGAATCATCCATCCATGAGGCCTCTTCTTCAGACGTATCAACAGGCTCTTCTTCGAATTGATTTTCTGCCCAGGATTCAAACTCTGCAGGTTCAGCTTCAGACTCAACCCCATCACTTATTTCAGAATCAACTTCCACCTTTGCATCTTCTGCAAGATTGCGAATTTCCTCCCCCAAAGCCTGAGCGGTATCTTCAACCTCTACTTCAGCAGCGTTTGAATCTTCTAGTATCTCATCGATGCCCCATTGGTCGGCAGAATCTTCAGTTGTAGAAGGGCTTTCATCGCCCTCCCGCTCCGCCACCCCCTCCCCGGACATGAATGGGTGAGCGGCGCCCCCTACTTCATGGGTTTCGGTGTGTATGTTTCGTCGGAGTGCTGAAACCGATAACCCGCTTCGTGCAATTATGGGCGAACGGATTCCAATGTCAAGACCTTGGCTGGATGATGAAATGCAACAGGCTGTCTCTCAGGTTTTGGAATCACGACGTTGGGTCAAGGGACCAGAATCCAAAGCCTTTGGAGGCGAATTCGCGCATCACTGTGGAGCTGTTGCGGCAGTACCTTGCGCAAGTGGTTCCGCATCACTCATCGCTGCACTCCGTTTACTCAATATCGGTCCAGGAGACGAAGTCATCGTCCCATCACTGACCTTTTTTGCTAGTGTTTCATGTATTGAGTTAGTAGGAGCCACGCCAATTTTCGTGGATATCGAAGAAGAATATTGGTGCATGGATCCTGTAGCGGTAGCTGATGCAATTACTCCTCAAACCAAGGCAATACTTGGAGTACACCTCTTTGGGCAGCCATTTTCTTTGAATCTACCAGAGGGCATTCCTGTAATTGAAGATGCAGCACAGGCCCACGGGGCAATGTTGGATGGACGCTTAGTGGGCTCTCTTGGAGATGTAGCCTGTTTCTCATTTTTCCCAAGTAAGAATATGGCAGTAGGGGGTGAAGGGGGAATGATTACCACAACACGAATGGATCTTGCTGAACGGCTACAATCATGGGTTGATCATGGCAGGGTAGAAGGCTCTAGAATTGAGGCACTGACAAGCAATCTAAGAATGTCAGAGATACTTGCAGCAATGGGGCGCATTCAACTTAAGAGGTTGGACCAATGGCAAATTCGACGGCAAGAAATCGCAGCATTACATAGTGCTGCAATCGCAGATCATCAATTACTACATGCACCAAGAGTCAGGGCGGGGGCAGTTCATGGATGGCATCAATACACATTACGTTGTGAAAATTCTCAAGAATTGATTTCACATTTAGAAGCAAGAGGAATTGACGCTCGAATACATTACAAGATTCCTTGCCATAGACAGCCAGTGATGAATAATCATCCTCAACATGCAGCGGGGAGTTTGCCAATTACTGAGAGAATATGTGAACAACTGGTATCAATCCCAGTACATCCATTTTTGAGTGAAGAGGAAATTATCCGCATTCATACAGCATTGGATGAATTCATTCTTCCTCAGCAAACATGATTCTGCTTTGTATAACTTCAAAGTAATTTGAAACTGCAAGTTCCGCATTTGACCATCCAGGTTCAGCAGTCACTTCTCCTGCAACCCATTTCGGGATGTTGAAGAAAAAATCTTCCTCAGGCAATTCAATTTCAGCAATCATCAACCCTTCCAAAGGGCCATGGAAGACGTCTATTTCCCAAACCAATCCATCAGAATCTGGCCAAAGATATCTGGTTTTGTGGATGTGAGGCCAATCTATTGGGCAATTCATGGGCGAAATACTCCATTCTTCTTCAATTCTTGAGATACCATCCCAAGGTCCCTTTAGTGTTGCAATCCATTCATCGTCGCTTCGACGTATTCGAATTCCCTCATGTACCGAATCCAAATTTACTCCCTCTGGTGGAACAAGTCCTGCTAGATCTGGTGCATACCATTGTTCAATGTCATGAGAATCCAGTCTGAGTAGAAACGGAGGCTTCTCGAGCACTAGATAGCGCCGCTCAATCTCCACTCCCATGAATCAACCCGTTGAATTGATAATAGAAGGTAATTACTATTTTTAGAATAAAAAAAGCCGACACCCTTTCAATCAATAGATAATATCGCAATACTATGAGGCAGCCGTTGCTACTTGTTGCCATCTTGGTTTTCAGCACGTCAGGGCTATCAGGAATATTGGTTGAAGATCCTATTTCAGTTCCAATGGATTATGCTCATGAACCGATAATTCCTATGACTGTTGATTGGGATGTAGACAGTGATGGAGACGGAGTTCCTGATGTCAATGATTCCCATCCATATAAACTAGCATTGGCTCAACACATAGTAGGAGGCGCTCCTATCGAAGAGTGGAATACGACTCCATCCCATACATTGAATGTTTCAAAATTACAAGGCCATAGCGAATTTCTAACAAGTATGGTTTGGGGAGATCTGGATAATGACGGGGATGCTGATTTACTTTATCCAACGGCTGATGGCCGAAATCGGATATTCAAAAACGATGGTAATGGTAATTTGCAAACACATTGGATAGAACCGACGAATTATGCATGGACTTGGGGTGCGGAATTAGTTGATATAAATCAAGATGGTTGGTTAGATGTAATATTCTCAAATTGGAATAGTGATGGTCAATGCACGGGAACAAATTACGTTTGTGGATACATGCTCTTCAATAACAATGGCTCATTCAATAGTACAGGTGATTGGAATAAAACAGGAACAGTATACAATCTTGGCATGGGAACTGGGGATTTTGATGGAGATAATGATGTTGACATAATTTTTGCAGCCGATGCCGATGAAATATTTTACAATGACAATGGCCAACTTGAAACTAACCATACTTGGAAAGAGACTTCAAATCGAATATACGGCGCTCTTGGTTGGAGTTATGGTTATTCTACAACATTTGATGTCGAATCAGCAGATTTTGATAGAGACGGCGACATAGACATCATTCAAGCCAATGGTTGGCTGAATGATTATAGTCAACTAGAAGCTCATAATATGATTTGGAGCAATAATGGGAATGGAACATTTGGTAATTTCAATAGCACAGGTAGTGAAATCGCAAGTTGGGCTACCTGGCAGGCCAATGTCACTTCCGATATCGAACTGGCCGACATCGATGGAGACGGATATACTGATATTATTGCAGCAAACAATTGGCGGTGGAATCAACAAATGGGATATCGTTGGAATGCTATAAATCATATCTATATGAACAACAATGGTTCATTTGATAGAAATACAAGTTGGTCATCTGCTTTGTACAGGCCTTCATCTGCAGTCGCAGTGGGAGATCTTGACATGGATGGTGATCCGGATCTTGTTTTTGCCAATGGGTGGCCAGAAGAAGTAAATGAACAAGGGGCTTGGATACAAGGAAGAAATCGGTCTGATAACGTCTATACCAATAATAATGGAACCATCAGTTCTCTACCAACATGGCATAATAGAAACGAAACCACATCAGATGTTGAATTTGTTGATTATGATGGAGACAAGGATCTAGACATGGTATTTGCTCGGCACATATATGAAAATAGTACAGGTGACGATATAATAAATCATTACAATATTCTCGAATTCTACGAGAACCCTTGGTCCAATGTAGACAAAGATGATTGGGGGGATGATGATGATGATTGTCCAAACGTCGCAGGTAATTCCACCGAGGATAGAACCGGATGTCCAGATACTGATGGAGATGGCTGGTCTGATGCTGATTCTTCGTGGACACTTTCCCATGGAGCGGATGCTTATCCCTTGGATTATACTCAGCATGCAGATGGAGATGGTGATGGATACGGTAACAACCCTGCTGGCTTTGAAGGGGATGATTGTCCATTGTCTTGGGGCAATTCCAGTGAAGGAGGAGTGCTTGGTTGTGATGACACGGATGGTGATAACTGGGCCAATATCATCGATTGGGCTCCATCCGACAAGAGTCAATGGATAGATGCAGATGGTGATGACTGGGGCGATAATCCCGACGGTACAGATGGAGACGATTGTCCAGCAGCATGGGGTAACTCAACCCAGGGGGGAGTTCTAGGTTGTCCAGATACAGACGGCGATGCCTGGGCTGATATTGTAGATTGGTCAGCAAGTGATCCAAGTCAATGGATAGATGAAGATCAAGACGGTTACGGAGATGAAACTGATGGTACTGATGGCGATGATTGTCCAGGTGTGCAAGGTTTCTCCAGTGAAGATGGAATACTGGGCTGTCCAGATATTGATGGCGACGGCTGGGCTGACGCGGTCGATTGGGATGCTAATGATTCCAGTCAATGGGTAGATCTTGATGAAGATGGATATGGTGATGAAACCGAGGGTACGGATGGAGATGACTGTCCGGGGGTATGGGGTAACTCTACTCAAGGTGAAGTTTTAGGTTGCACAGATAGTGACGGTGACGGCTGGGCAGATTCGATAGATATCTTCCCTGATGAAATCACTCAATGGGCAGATTATGATAATGATGGGTTTGGGGACAATCCTGATGGCTTTCAAGCAGATGCGTGCGTTGACAATGCTGGGACTTCAACAATTGATAGATTTGGTTGCAAGGATTATGATTCAGATGGAGTCAGCAATGAGAATGATCCAGATGAATGGGATCCAAATTTACGCATTGATGAAGATGACGACCGAGTTGATGACAGTGAAGACAACTGTCTTGGAATATCTAACCCAGCAGATATGATGACACAATTACAAGCAGACCATGATGATGACGGAGAAGGAGATGCTTGTGATGATGATGGGGATGATGACGGAAAACTGAATGTGAATGATGGATGCATGTATGGAGTCTTGGATTGGGTCAGTGATAGTGAAAATGACTACGATGATGATGGCTGCAGAGATTTTGACGAAGATCTAGACGATGATGGTGACACGATTCAAGATGGAATGGATCAATGTTCAGCAGCAGCAGGCAGTCTTCTGAACTGGCTTTCCAATAACTCATCTGATTATGATATGGATGGTTGTAATGATGAGATTGAAGACCAAGATGATGACAATGACGGCATCTTAGATTCGGCCCCCGACATCTGTCCAAAAGGCCCCATCGGCTGGCATTCCACTCCTACCACAGATTCCAATGCAGATGGTTGCGAAGATATCATTGGCGATTTAGATGGTGACGGCGTCTCGGATGATGATGATGATTGCCCAAATACTCCAGGGGGAATTGAAGTAGATATCAATGGCTGCACGCGTATTTCAGGTGGTGGCCAAAACAATTCTGATACCAAGGACGAAACAATAGAAGATGTTGATTTCATGTCAGCATTAGCACAAGGCGATTTGGATGCCTTGGGAATAGTCCTCGGTATTTCCTTGCCAGTATTGGGTATCATTCTAACAATCGCTATACGATTCCAACGTCGAGCCTATCTTAGAAGAGTCACTCGATTGATAAAACAAGCAGGCAGCATCATTCAAATCAATGAAGCACGCTCATTATTGAAGAAATCTGTTAACGATGATCGTTTGTCTCAAGCCCAATACAACCTACTGATGGAAGAATTGAACAGCAGGGAGATTGAAGTCAGCGAATCAGGTGAAGATGAGAGAACCAGTACTGACTGGAACAAGGCAGTGGCAGAAGAACTCGGCGACACATCATACAAAACTGATGAGTACGGCACTGAATGGTGGGAAGATGAAGCAGGTATTCATTGGTACAGAGAAAAGGGACATACCTCTTGGCATAAATGGGATGAATCGATGCGCAAGAATTGAATGAAAGTATCAAATGAAAGAATCATCAGAGAAAACCGGAGAGGTATCTATGGCTGTAGAAGAGGAGTCGGAAATGACTCTTAAGCAGATATTTGCTTCTGGGGATGTTGGCGCAATTTCGATGACAATAATTCTTGGCATCTTGTTATTCGTAGTGTTTGGAGTGATGATATGGAAAATAGTCCAACAACGTAGATTGTTAAGCCTCATCGGCCAAATAGATCGAGTCAAGAACCGAAAAGATGTGCGAGAAGTCACGATGCGTATGAAGAAAGCCGATGGGAGTTATGCTGACCAATATCAAATGGAAACCCTTACAGAACGTCTAGCAGAACTTGAACAGATTATTGAGGACAAACTCTCATTCGGTTGATTATATTTGTAAAACACCTGAACCACGGGCCCTTAATATGGGGAACATATCCGAGTATTCATGATGCAGAGTAAAACGCCCATCTCCAGAATCGGTTTAATCACCGCAATAATACTGTCATTATCACTGTCTGGTTGCCTTGGAGTGATTGACGATGTGGTGAATGAAACGCCGATGGACGATGCAATCGATATTACTGATACGATCATTGACATCCCCACTGGATGGGACATAATCCCGCCCCGTACGCCGACTTCACCAAACCTTACGCCATTTACTGATTGTGAAGAATTGGAAACTAAACTCAAAGAAACCGTTCTTGAAGAAGCCAGAGTCCAACTTCTTCAAGCAGTTGAGCAGGAGTATTACTGGGGCTGGGGTTGGGCTGAAGATGATGCTATGATGGAAATGGATGGAGGAACAGCAGATAGTGGCGCTCCTGCTGCAGGTCAAGGGCAAGACCAGAGCCAAACACAACGAAATGAAGGAGAAGACTTCTCAGGAACAAATAATCAAGAAGATGGAGTTGATGAAGCAGATTTCATCAAGACTGATGGCTTCTATATCTACATTCTCGATGATGGAATTTTGACTATTCTTGGCGTTCCAGAATTTGGGCAAATCACATTTGAATCTGAGATGGAGGTTGAAGGAACTGTTCGAGAAATGATGCTGGATGGTGATAGGTTAGTACTACTTTCAACTGTCAGCGGATGGCATCTTGAAGATGGTGACCCATTGAAGCCCTTGATCATGGATGATGAAGTGGATTATTGGTGGCGCTCCGATACTTTGACAAAATTCACAGTCGTTGATATCAGCAATCGTTCAGCGCCGGAAATTGCACGTGAATTATACATCGAGGGATATTACATGACAGCCCGCGAAGTGGATGGCACAGTTCGTATGGTCAACCACGGGTGGATGAATATTCCAGGAATTCAGACGTGGTTGGAATATACAGATGATTATTGGCGGCTAGATTGGGACGACCCAACTCGTGAGATTTTGAGAGAGCAGGCTGCTTGGCAAGCGATGCAGAAGAATGAGCGAGCAATGGAAAATATCACACTCTCAGATTTTGTACCCCAAGTGTATGAACGCAATGGCGGAGCCATTACTTCTCACCTCATGACCGATGAAGGGTGCAATGATTTCATCACCAGTGAAGATGGTATGAGTCGTGGGATCACTTCAATCATGACGTTGGACCTACAAAGCGACGATTTCACTTTCGAAGCAGACCATTTGATCAGCAACTGGCCAACTGTTTATGCCAGTAATGATGTCATGCTGATAGTGGAACAGGCACAGGATTGGTGGTGGTTCTGGGGTAATGATGAATTGGATGAAACCACTAATATTCACAGTTTCGATATCGCTGAAAATGGTCAGACGACATATGCTGGAAGCGGGCGAATCAATGGAACCGTTCTCGACCAATTCTGTCTTTCAGAATACCAAGGAGACATTAGAGTAGCCAGCACCACTGGGCAATGGAACAGATGGTGGATGGCAGATCCGGAACCCATGGAGAACCACGTATTCATCCTTGAACAGACCCAGGACAGCTCAGGAAATGCAACATTGGAGCAGGTAGGACATCTTGGTGGAATCGCTGAGAATGAACGCATCTGGAGTGCACGTTTTGTTGGAGAAATGGCTTACATTGTTACCTTTGAGCAGATAGATCCACTTTGGGTCATAGACCTTTCAGATTCATCATCTCCAACCATTCTAGGTGAACTTGAGGTACCGGGTGTTTCAACCTATATCCACCCCCTTGGAGGAGGGCACCTCCTCACTATTGGTATTGGACCAGCCAATGATGATGGCACAGGTCTAGACTGGTCAAAGACACAACTTTCCTTGTTCAACGCTTCTGATGCAACAGCCCCATCTCTCGAGAGTGTTGTTGGATTAAGCCCGGTCATCGACGCCACCGATGGTTGGTCGTGGGGATATTCAGAAGCAACATACGAGCACAAAGCCTTCCAATACTGGGCTCCAAAGGAAATGCTGGCAGTACCGATGACAACTTATCGATACAAGTCCTGGTATGATGCTAATGGCGATTATCAGTGGAAATACAATTGGGTATCTAAACTCATGATAATCAACGTCTCTGCTGGTGAGAACCTGACAGTTCATGGCGAAGTTGACCATTCTGAATTCTATACTGGCAGTCATTACTGGTGGGATAGTACAAGCATTCGCCGTTCGATTTTCATGGGTGATTACATCTATGCAATTTCTCATGCGGGAATAACGGTGACTAACTTGACTACAATGGAAACAGTTGATTCTCTTGTGCTGAATGAGGCTGTTGATGATTACTACTACTATGGTGAAGGCGATGGAGTATCAGAAGGTAGCACCTCATCCGATCCTGACGAGGAAACCAAGGCTGATGACTCTTAGTCCGGCAAAAGGTACAACACCCCCCTCTCTGTATTTGTACCGTGATAGACAGACTCTTGTTGGTCATTGCATGCGTCATTGGCGCGGAGATTCTCGTCATCTTGCTCAGATATGCGTGGCTATGGTGGACGCGAGTCAGACCGAGAGTACCAGAACTGGACCGTAAGTGGTGGAGTGATTGTGCTGAGTTAGGGCATGCCGAAATGGACGGCGACATCATCAAGATAGGGAATGTCAGAGATTTTACTTGGCGGAGTTCAAGGGACCACGATGTGAAATGGGTGTCAAAGGATGTTGATGCCACCAAGATCAAGGATGTCTGGTTCATAATCGATCATTTCCATCGACTTCGTGCTTTGGCACACACTATGATAAGTTTTGAATTTGAAGATGGAGAAGTGTTGACATTCTCTTTTGAAACTAGGAGGCCATTGGGGGAAAAGTACCATCCATGGGATGGTATGTGGAGATCTTTCGAACTATACCTTCTAGTTGCTACAGAAAGAGATGCTCTTCATCTACGGACCAATGTCAGAAGACACAAGGTACACATGTATCGCGTCCAGCACCCTGAAGGAAAAGACAAGGCACTTCTCATTCAATTATGCAAACGTGTCAATGAATTGAAAGGTAGGCCAGAGTGGTATCACACCCTTTCGGCATCCTGTACTACAACAATAGTTTCTCAAGTGAACAAAGTGACTCCCGGCCGTATTCCTTTCACATGGAGGGCCCTTCTTCCAGGTCATGCGGCAAGAGCAGCATTCAAACTTGGATTGGTAGAGGATTGGGGGGGTTATGATGAAACGCTTCAACAGAGCAGAATTGACCTGAAAGCACAATCCTGGAATGGCGAAAGTGACTATAGTGAATACATCAGAGAATCACTCCCCCCGTCACCTTGAGTAAGATGATTATTGATGATTTGATAATCTAATCAACAGATAAGAAATCATCATTACTTGCACTTTTCATTCTATATCATTGGACCGTCGCGATTATACAGGTTTGGCTTGAGCCCAATACGGGCCTGTCCAGAGAGGGAAGATGATGCGCACCGCAATTCTTGTCATTGGATTCAAGCGCTTACATTATTTTGAACAGACTCTTGAGAGTCTAGAGAGATGTCCTGAGAGCCAGACTTTGGATTTCCATTTCTATCTAGATGGGGGCAAAAAATCCAGGCAAGAAGAATTGAAACAGATGATTGATGCATCATCAATCAAATCAAAACACATAGTATGTAGAGAATCAAATTATGGAATCGGCCGTCATTTGATCGGTGCACGAAGAGATTTATTCGATGGTTTAGGTTATGACCGTTTGATTCTTTTTGAAGATGACATGATATTGTCGCCGACTTATATCACCACAGTTTTGAGATTAAGTGATTGGGCACATCAGTATGACAATGTTGGTACAGTGATGGGTTATAATTTGAATAATACAGACAAAGAAACACAGCGAAAGGACATCCCCAAAGTAATAGCTACAAATCGACACTTTTGGGGATATTGTATTACCCGCAAGGTTTGGGATGACATCAAGCATGTCCTTTATGCATATGAGGAAGAATATCTCGATGGAGTGCCATATCAAAAGAGGAACCACAAGCGAATCCGCCGTAAATTCATGCACCACTGGATGAATCAGGAACGACGTAAATATTCAGGAGATATACTCGAGATTCCAGAGGAAGCCATCACTCCACCCTTTGCTAATGACAAACAGAACAAGAGTACCCCAACAAGTCAAGATGCAATGACTGCTTTGGGGCTTTGGAATGGGGGATATGCTAGATTGACTACCTTGGTACCTCGAGCCAGATATATTGGAATACAGGGCTTTTCTTTTTCTCCAAGGGTGTATAGAAAGCAAGGATTTGACACCCAAATCACTTTCGAATTCGTTGATGAGGATATGGCTCTAGAAGAGTTTGAACTTCATGTCAAGGATGAAGATGGGAATTGGATACGGCCCACAATGTACGAGTGAGTGATTCAATGCCTCCTCTCGATGTGTTGGTAGTGGGCGTTGGCCGTTGGGGAGAACGGCATCTTGCAACTCTCAAGGAAATGCAAGATGATGAAGAAATTGGGAAATTGTACGCTTTTGACATTGACGATTCGCGGAAAGAGGCTGCCAACCATCATGGTGCAATATGGTCAGCAAATATTCGCAGGGCTGGAATGGCAGCAATAGTTTCTACGAATTCAGCATCACATTTCGAAGTTGCTAGCAATTTGATTGCAGAAGGAATACATGTATTGATTGAAAAACCGATGGCCGAGAATCTTGCAGATGCTAATGCTTTGATGAATGAAGCGATTGCAAATGAAGTTGTTATTGAGACAGGGTTGCTTTTGAGACACCATCCTGCGATCAAACGTGCTCGTTTATTGATAGCAGAAGGCGGAATAGGACAAATCGAACGTATCCATTGCTCTAGGCATTCTTCTCGAAACGGAAGCGGTAATGAATCCATAATCGATGTATTAGCGATTCATTATCTCGATATTTGTTGCCATCTTCTTCACGAAGCAGAGCCAGACCAAATCACGGCCGACATTGAGAATCATTTAACGGGTACATCATGCAAGATAGCTATGGAATTCAAACCGGGCATTGAGGCATTCTGTGAAGTTTCGTGGGGTGCACAAGAAGAAATTAGGCGCTTGGAAATATCTGGAACTAAAGGATATATTGAAATTGATTTTTCAAAACATGATAGTTTGATCATCAGTGACAAGGAGATTTCACTTAGTGAGTCGACAGCCCCTTTGAAGGCAGAATTGAGGAATTTTCTCTCTCAGATTTCTTCAGGAAGAGGCCAGATACCTGGGATTGGGCGCTCAGCATTGCGAAGCGTGTCTTGGAAAGACAGGGTCTTGATCAGTAATGCAGATGTGGCAGGGATGCAAGAGCATTGAATAATCGTCAGCATCTCGCCGTTGTATGCGCTGCTCCATGTGCTGCTACTTACTGGGCGGAGCCGCTCTTGCAGGTGTGATTGCAGGATGGCAATGGACTCTGATGACTGGCTTCTGGACTTGGATGGTTACTACGATTGCTTTGGTATTACTATGGACGGCACTGAATCTACAAACATTTTCTGAATCACTTGGTATCAATCCAATGAAGATCAGCTCATGGGTAGTATTCGTAATATTGTGCACTGCGTTCTATTTCATCTATCAATCAACATTCGAATTCCCCACAGTTCCTTCAATTATTCTTGGGGTAATTACCGCAGGATCAGGTTGGTGGACGTATTACACTCTTGAACCAGCCAAGGCGTGAAGATGATGGCTACATATGCAGATCATCCAGAGATTCCAGAAGCACTGGAAGATTTACTGAAAGAGGGAGTAAGCACAGTATTCCTGAAGGCGGATTGTACAGCAAGAGTGAAACAGGGCCACATTTCAGCAATCAGTCTTGATGAAATAGAAGGAGAGGAGTGGAATACATCAGCCATACGCAGTCTAGTTGAAGCACTGGAAAGCATCGTGGAGAATAATTCCGAACGTTCAGATTGTTTTCTTGAAATAGATAGAAAGGGGTGCAAGGTTCTACAGATTGGAGATCTCAGAGTCACCTGCGCCTGGCCACCATTTTCAGACGCATATGAGATCACAATAGTTAGACCAGTGGCTAAACTAAGCCTTCCAGATTATGAGTTACCCGAAGCCCTTCTCAAGCGGTTGGGAGACCACCATCGCGGCGTATTCATCTCCGGTCGCCCAGGCTCAGGAAAAACGACCCTGGCTCAGGCAATAGCCGAACATCTTGACGAAGAAGTTGGGGCGATGGTAAAAACGATGGAAGCCCCAAGGGATCTACAGTTATTACCACGAATCACACAATATGCTCCATTGGAGGGAGATCTAGAAAAAACCGCAGAAATAATCTTCCTTGTTCGCCCGGACTTCGTTATTTTCGATGAAGTTCGAAGAGCTAGAGATTTTGAGATATTTGCCGATGTACGTCTTGCCGGCGTTGGACTGCTGGGAGTGACTCATGCAAACTCAGCATTAGAAGCAATTCAGCGACTGATTGGAAAGGTCGAGTTGGGATTGGTGCCGCAGGTTCTTGATACAGTCCTCCATGTAGAAAAGGGAGAGATTTCACAAGTTCTTGAATTGAGGATGACGGTCAAACCCCCTTCTGGAATGCAGGAAGAACTAGCCCGTCCAGTGGTTGAGATTGTCCGGTTTCCCGACGGGAAAGTATTGTTCGAGATGTTCGCATTCGGCTCAGAGATTGCCGTGGTTCCAGTTGGAGATAAGGCCAATAAGAGCCCGATCTTGAAAATGGCCCGTGCCGAGATGACCAAAAGCCTCAGAAATTATCTTGGAATCAATGCATTGGAAGTCGATATTCAAAGTGAAAGAAATGCAACCATATATGTTCCAGACAGTATGATCGGTTCAGTTGTAGGGCAAGGTGGAGCAACGGTCAGAGAACTCGAAGAAGAATATGACCTCAGATTCCAGGTCAAGGGATTGAAAACCATACCACGGAATCTTGACCGCATTCCAGAGGAGCATGGCGGCTCTTGGGATATTCAGACTGAACGTTCCATGGGCGGAAGGCACTGGGAGCATCATGGTGGTTCAAACAAGAGTAAAAGGCGAAAGGGAAGAAAAAGACGCTGAATTATCCTCCGACGATTTGAAATCTAAATCCACGTGTGCGACATCGTGGCAGCCGAAGTGACTCTGTTTCTTTCAGCCTCTGTAATCAGTGCGGCCAGCAATTTCACATCATGGCATTTTGTTTGGAGACATGAAAATCCAGATGAACAAAACCGAGATCTCAAGGACAAGTTATTCTGGATATTCTTCTCCTACCTTCTTCCATTCCTTCCATTCATGTTCGTGATGTTGGGAGATGATGGCACAGGTTCTATTGGGCCGATGCTGACAAAATGGTCGTTGAGCATTCTCTGTGCACTTCTCGGTGTGTTGATGTCCGGCCAAGCAATGTCTAGTTGGTCGTGGAAACAAAGGAACAAAGTTGATGCTTTACCAGAGACAGCAATGAAGCATTTCAATTGGACCTTGGGATTGACTACAGTGGCTGGTATCATTTGGCTGATGCTACTATTCTTTTTCGTTATTTGACAAACCCCTCCAGTCCGAGGGTTGATGAACAGTGTCGTGACGCCCGATATTGATGACATCCGCTGATGGCAGTGGCAGAGCCCCTGTGGTCATTCTTACTGAGCAGAGCAATGTTACCAGTGGAATAGAGGTACAAGAAAAATTAGTATCAGCTGCATTAGCACTCGGGAATATCATCCGTAGCACCTTTGGTCCTCGCGGATTGGATAAGATGTTGTACAAGAGTGATGGGAATACTGCCGTTACAAATGATGGGGCGAAAATAATTTCAGAGTTATTGATAAAACATCCAGCGGCCAAGGCATTGGTTTCACTAGGGCATTCACAAGAGAGCACTTGTGGCGATGGAGTCACAGGATGTCTACTGTTTACTACCGAATTAATGAGGGAAGCTGGAAGATTATTGAAAAAGGGACTTCATCCACTGATTATTATCGATGGCTGGCGCCAAGCTCTAGATGCTACACTCAGCGTAATCTCAGAAAGAAAATCTTCGATCGATCCAACAAGAATTTCTGCTGTCGCTGCAACCTCTTTGGTAGGAAAGGGTGCTGAAGGGGCTCTTGAAACATTTTCTTCATTGGTGGTTTCAGCAACCACGGAAGTCGTCGCTTCATTACCTGAAGACATGGGCGTGATGGCAGAACATGTTCTCATGAGTAAGGCAAAACGTGGCTCCATGCACGATAGCAGACTGGTTAAGGGAGTGATAATTGAGAAGCGATTGACCAACGACAAGATTCCTCGTTATCTAGAATCTGTCCCAGTAGCATTGCTGACCTCCCCTCTTGAATTTGAAGGGCCGTCAAGAGACAGCGAAATCGAGATCACAGACCCAGAACAATTCAGTGCATTCATCGATGCAGGTGAGAATTATCTCGAAAAGATATGTGAACAGATTATCTCCAGTGGAGCAAAAGCAGTATTCACAACAGGAGCAGTTGATCCAAGAGTCTTGCATTCATTATCTGAACAAGGTGTATTCGTTCTTTCCGATATGGACAATATTGAATTGAAGAATATTTCAGGAGCGACAGGTGCAGAAATGGTTGATTTACTGAGAAGCTTGACCAAAGACGATCTAGGTGAAGCCGGTTTGATTCATGTTGAGAGAAGAGATGGGGCTGAAGATATTGAAGAGAGAATCATCATCGATAATTGTCCACAACCAGCAATCGTTACCATTGAGGTAGGGGGTGCAAACGACCTTGCTACTGAAGAAGTGATCAGAGGATTGTTTGATTCTTTGAAAGCAACGACGCTTGCGCTCAGAGATGGCTTTGTAGTAAATGGCGGAGGTCATATTCATTGTAGCGCCGCCTTAGCGATTCGAGGTATTGCAGAAGGTTCAGGAGGAAGGGAAAGGTTGGCGATGGAATCATTTGCCAGAGCCCTGGAGACAATTCCTTTCACCCTGGCAAGTAATGCTGGTAAAGAAGGTCTTGATACACTTCTAGAACTACGCGCCACACTTCGCAATGAGCCACACTCAGTTGTTGGAATAATGTCAGATGGAGGGGTTGGGGATGTTGGAGATGTATTGATTCCTGCTGAATCTTTGATATCAGCGATAATAGGGGGCTTCGAAACCGCATCCAGTCTGCTGCGAGTTGATCAGGTAATTTCCGCTCGTGGAGACTGATTTTCTGCCAACCTTCCAGCCAAAGACTTCATGACATTGATTCGGTGCGACATTCTTCATCGGGAAATGCCATGACGGCAGGTCCAGAATCATTAATCCGGCGTCCGAGAGCACTGCTCTCGGTTTATGACAAGTCCGACGTAGTACAGTTAGGTGCTGCATTGGCAGATGCCGGCTTTGAATTACTTTCCACAGGAGGGACTGCTCGGGTACTCCGTGATGCTGGATTAGAAGTCGTGGACGTATCCGAAGTCACAGGCCACCCTGAGATATTTGATGGAAGGGTGAAATCATTACATCCTGCAATTCATGGACCCTTGCTCGCCCGACTAGAAAAGAAAGAGGATGTAGAAGGGCTCGCTGAATTGGATTATTCTGCAATTCAAGTAGTGGCTGTGAATTTATACGCATTTTCAGAGGCTGCAGCACAGACTCCCCCTCTTGACGATCCCGAACTTTTGGAGATGATTGATATCGGGGGCCCAACATTGGTCAGAGCCAGTGCAAAAAATCATCGAAATGTGATAATCATGACATCACCGGAACAATACCCATCATTCATTTCGATGCTAAAACAATTCAAAGGAGATGTATCTAACATTGATATCAATATACGGAGAGAATTTGCATTGTCTGCATTCCAACACACGGCAGAATACGATTCCGCAATTTCGGAAGAACTTCATGCTCGTTGGATAGGTTCTCCAGAAAACAGTTCTGAGATTGATGAACAAGCAAAACGTATGGCAGAGGCGATGAATATCAGTGCGAATTTGGGATTCACACTTAGATACGGAGAGAATAGCCATCAAGCCGCTGCTCTTTATTCAAACACTGGTGATATTTCCAAAACTCTTGTTGGTGCTTTAGTTGAAGGTGGCAAAGATATGTCATACAACAATTATTCAGATGCTGACGCATGTCTCCGACTATGCCGATCTCTTTCCACCGATGAGTGGCCAGATACGCCCCATGCTTGTGTTATTGTAAAGCACAACAACCCTTGTGGCGCCGCTCTCGGCTCAACACAGTTGGAAGCATTTACTGCTGCTTTGGCCAGCGACCCAGAATCAGCATTCGGCTCAATCATCTGTTTCAATGAACGTCTTCAGATTGAAACTGCTGAGGCCATGCGTTCGTTATTCATCGAGGTATTGATGGCTCCAGCATACGAGGATGAAGCCAAGACGATCATTATGGAGAAAAAGAATCGTAGATTATTGACAATCAATTCGACTGATGACAGATTAGAAGCATTGGAACGAAGATTGGTCAGAAAATCAATCGAAGGCGGTTGGTTGGTACAGACTGAAGAGCCCCCAGTTATTGATTGGGATAAGGCAAAAGTCGTGTCTAAGATTCAACCCACTGAAAAACAATTGAATGCAATGAAATTTGCAGTCAGGGTTTGTGAACAGGTCAAATCCAATGCAATAGTCATCGTTGATGGTACTGCTACCATTGGGATTGGCCCCGGTCAGACCAGTAGGGTTGAAGCGGTAAGAATAGCATCCAGAAGAGCGGGTGAAAGAGCCAATGGAGCAGTCTTGGCTAGCGATGCATTCTTCCCCTTCAAGGATGGAATCGAACAAGCAGCCGAAGCAGGAGTATCAGCAATAGTTCAACCAGGAGGCAGTATACGTGATGGTGAAGTCATCGAAGAGGCTGATGCCAAGGGCATGACAATGTTGTTCACTGGACAAAGGCTGTTCAGACATTGATTATGCAGCAGTAGGGATTTTCCATCCCACATACCATGTTCCAATTAGTCCAACAATTGCTACAATACTTTGCCCAAATCCAGGGTCTCCAGCGATAGTGATTGCCCAGATTGACAGAGAGATGGCCGTCCACATCAACCCAATTATGAAGACCTTTGATACAAATGGGATACCTTTGCCTTCGATGAAATCTCGGATATAATGCCCGAATAGTGGATTGTTGAGTAACCATGAGTACATTTTCGGATCTGATTTAGCGAAACATACTGCTGCTAGAACCATGAATGAAGTAGTAGGGATGCCAGGAATATAGATTCCAATCGTCCCAAGGCCGACAAATAGGAAACCAAAACCTTTCCACATCCAACGAATTATTGGATTAGAAGAAATATTGACCATTTCTTCAGCGGAGATTTCCGCGACATCATCTTCAGCCATGAATCCCATTTCTTCCGCCATGCATACTGCACATGAGGTTTCGTGTCAATCATACTGCCGTATTCTGCGAAGGCCTCATCAATATCTTCGGGTCAGACATTAACATAGGGATGTCAATGACCTTTCAACTTCCTCGCAAGGCAAGTTCGGAAGACCCACTTAGGTTGGCTATTTTGATTTCTGGTTCCGGCTCTGGAATGGCAGCATTACTCAAACACCAACAAATCAATTCTGGATTAAGCCATATCACCACAGTGGTCATTTCTAACAAAGAGGGAGTTGGTGGCTTACAGAAAGCAGAGGATGGAGGGGTTGAAGCAATTACAATCTGTTCAAGAACAACACCTGAAAGAGAGGAACATGAGAGATTGATCCACACTGCTCTTGTTGAACGCAATATCGAGGCAGTGATTCTTTCTGGTTATATGCGATTGTTCACACCATGGTTCGTTGAGCAATGGGAAGGCCGGATGCTGAATATCCATCCTAGTTTATTACCCGACTTTCCGGGTGCACACGCCCATCGCGATGTTATTGCAGCAGGCGCTTCAATCACTGGATGTACAGTGCATTTCGTTGACTCAGGAATGGATAGTGGGGTGATAATCTCACAACGGGAAGTACCAGTTCATGCGGGCGATGATGAAAAGACTCTGCAAGAGAGGGTGAAAAAAATAGAGCATCTACTCTATCCAGAAGTCATAGATTCCTTTGCTGAAGGTCGGTTAGATATTGTTCTTTGAGATCGTTCATATCTTCTGGAGAATTGATATTGAGCATCATGTCTCCATCTACCAATATTTCATTATGAGAAAGAGAAGTCACTAAGGAATGAATGTTGAAATTTCCCCCATTCTCTCTTAATGCTTTGAGGAAAGCGCCAGTCCTTACAAGAGCATGTAAAGGGTGAATCCCAGCCTCAGTACGCGGTACACAACAATCAGCATCCACCAATCCACGCTTCAATTCCATGAACACATCAGAGTTGACGAGTGGCGTATCGCAAGGGCTGAATTGAACAAGTTCGAAACCATTTTCTGCAGCGAACAACAATCCAGGAAACAGACCGGCTCGAGGCCCAACATGATTTTCTGAATCTGCAATCAATGGGTACATGGATACATCATCAGGCAATACATTCTCTCCTGCTGCAATAGCAATCATGGCACAATCGCGTAATGATTGTGTTGCCAGTGCCAGCAAAGAGAAACCGGCTACTTCCATTGCCAATTTATCCTGACCCATTCTGCTGGATTTGCCTCCAGCCAGAATCAGCCCCAGAACCCTCATCCCATCACCTGGATTGTAATTCAGAAAGTTTGGACATCGCTGAATCCAATTCCTCACTCAATATCCGAACTCTTTCCAACAATACCTTTCTTTCACGGATTGAGTTAACAGATGGTAGCCATTCAAGCAATCTTCTCATGTCCAAAGCATCCCTTTCGATAGTCCAAATCAGAACCTCTTCCAACACCGGGTCGTCAGAGGGTAGGAATCTCTCAACCATCATTCTCCGGTTGACCATTCAGGACTTCATCATGACGCCTTATCGAGCATCCTTTCTACTATACGCGAAACCAATTCAGGCCCTTGAGGATGGTTTGTAATGAATTCACGTTGTTTCGAGGAGAGATTGTTCTGACCGTCTCTCCTATTGCACACATTGAGTACCAGTATTGCAAGATGATGATGGATGATGGAAGTATTGCTCCATTTGAGAAATGTATCATCACTAGGACATTTTTCCCCAGATCTAGAAATTTCTTCTATCACTTCCAATAGTGCTTCCAATGGCTCTACTGTGCCGATGATATTTGCCAACTCTTCCCATGGCCCCCCATCCAAGATATCAGAATTCAAATTTGCCAAAATCAATCCTGCAATCCGCAGGTCCTCTCTTCCATGCCTGTTCCAAGCAGCACGCGCCAGATTGAGTAGGATATCATGTTTCATTCCAGCCGTAGTGAACAACCATGATGCAAGGCGACGCAATTCTGGTTCGGGAGTTCCATAATGGAATTTTACACCAGATGCCTGCTCCAACCTATCCGTCATCGATTTGGCAATCAGGCCAGGTACTGAGATAGAATATGCCTCTTCAAGTAATGACAGAGCCTTCTTCTTGTTCTTCAATAATGAGATGTCATATTCAGACAATAAATCGTCTAATGGATCGCTGGAAGCCATCCTCCTCCCTCATTCATTGACTTTCTTTGTTCGAACTGAATCAAACAACCCACCAACAATAGTTACAGAATCCTTCAAAGCATGCAACATCTTATCCACAACACCTTCCTCAAATTTCTCTTCTACTGAGCGTTTGATGTTGGCCAATACAACCTTATCTTCTTCATCTGAAATATCGAAGAGGTTCTTGACAAAACGAATAACTCGCCATTCATCTTGCGATAATGACTCATTCAACAATGCTACTTCATAGAGATTCTCGTATACAATCAACTGTTTCTTACGGTTGATATTTTTCCCACCTTCTACAGTGGTTTTCTCAGTTATTGCTTGATAGGCCTTGGCTGGCTCTTTAGAATCCAATTCCAATAGGCTGGCAAGTTTGATTATCAACCGCTTTTCTTCTCTAGTCAAAATTCCATCTATCAACATCACTTCAACAGTGCCCTTGAACACCTCTAGAGTATTGACTTCTGACCCAGCCACATAAAGCGCAGTGAGTTACACCTCTTCAGACCTTTGACGATGAAAATAGAAGTTTCAAACCGATTTCAATGATGAGATACATTGCAAGCCTTCAAGAACACCAGTGGAGTGGACAATCTGAACCAAAGGGTTCACTTCCCACTCACTCCGCCCTTTTTGGGCGTGCTTCAGAGCGGCTTCCCATCATTTGGGAAGGGGCGGTTGGAAAGTGTTCATAGCGTTCAAAAGGAGGAAGAACAATGGGAAAAGGTCAACATAACAAATCAGGCAAGGCGATGAAATATCTCGTCATTGCATCATTGAAAATAGATGGAACAGTTCAACGTAAAGACGTGATTGGTGCAATCATGGGACAGACCGAAGGTCTACTTGGAGATGAATTGGAATTAAGGAAATTGCAACGAACTGCAAGAGTGGGTCACGTTGATGTGGAAATGGAATCAAACAAAGGAAAGATGTCAGGGACAATTACAATTCCGAGCAGTATGGATAATGTCGAAACAGCAATCATCGGCTCTGCATTAGAAACGATAGATAGAATTGGTCCATGTAAAGCGATCATCAAGGTTTCTGAGATACAGGATGTTCGTAAGACAAAGCGTAACAGTGTCGTAGACAGGGCCAAGGAATTGCTCCTTGATCTGGTCGCTAGTGGAGAAGCAGCAAGCAAGACGGTCATTGAAGAGGTTCGCAGTGTTTTAACAACTCAAAAATTGACAGTATTCCATGGATTGACCTGTGGCCCCAATATCGAGTCATCAGATTCATTGATTGTCATGGAAGGTCGAAATGATGTTGCTAATGTCATTAATTTCGGGATAAAGAATGCAATAGCGTGTGATGGTGCGGGAAACATGAAGCAAGAACTCATCGACCTAGCAAATAGCAAAGGCACAGTGATTGCTGCTATTGATGGTGATAGAGGTGGAGAAATGTTGCTTAGAGAACTTCATGGACAGATGAAGGTGGACTTCGTAGCCCAGGCTCCTGTAGGTCAGGAATGGGAATTATTGCCACAAAAGACTGTAACCAAATGCCTATCGATGAAGGTACCAGTAGCGAAAGTAATTGCCCGTCTTGAAAAGTCTGACGATGAAGGCGCTCCTGAAGCATCATCTACTGATGAAGCAGCAGAAGTTCCTGAATCCGTTGTTGAATTGGCAGAACACCTAGAAGGCTTGGAAAATAATCAAGCAGTATTGGTCTATGTCGATGGCTCAAAGTCAGAACCGATAGGTCCTAGAAAACTTGAGTCTGAAGCTAATGGAGCCGACGGAGCAGTTGCAATCGTAGTGAATGGGCCGCTCAGTAAGAGAACCCTTGAAATTGCTAGCGAAGCAGCAATCCAAACAATTCTTGGAACTGGTGAAGGTAAAGGTTACAAGAAAATTGGCGATGTAGATTCGTGGGTCACTGCAGATTTTCAATGAGTAGGAGGTGCTAGATGCTGACCCAAGCGGCGGTTATTTTTCTCTTCATTCTTGGAGTGGGGCTTTGGTTATCAGCGATATTTGGATTCGGCATCATTGCTGCACCAATCATACATAGAAATCTTGAATCAGATGTAGCCGGAAAACTGGCAGGTCGAATGGTAGAACGAGCCCACCTTGTAGGATGGTATGGAGGAATACTTTGCCTCTTTTCGATAATCATTTACTCATTATATGTTTCAGATGGACCCGCAGGTTCCGACTTCTTACTTTGGAGCCTGCCATCCATTCTCGCAACCAGCATATGGTGGGTATCTTGGAAGAAGGTAGCACCTGAAGCAGAATCATTGAGAATGGCTCTTTCAATCACTATGTCATCTGATGTAGAGGACGAAGGTGTGGCTGAAGCACAGAAACTGTTCACGAAGATTCACATGATGAGCGTGAATATGTGGAAAGCCTGCTCAATATTGATATTGGTCAGTTTGATTGGATTTTCATTATTGACGACGTGAATATCATAGGCGTAAACCTTCACGACGGCGTGTGCAACCCGCGCCAGAAGAAACACCTGCCCCTCAACCAGTGGCAGCGATACAAGTCCATTCCACAATAGAGACTTTTGAACCAGTCAAAGTTTCTGAACACGTTGAAGGCGATTTCAAAGAGTATCTTTTACGTAGAACCAAGGATGGAAACAGGGCACTTTCATTATTGGCAGATGAAGAATTGATACATATCATTGAAGCAAACCGAGACAAGGCCGGAACAATTTCCACTCAAGAGAAATTCATGGTTAAGAAGGAAGCAATTCTAGGTATTTCTCACAACAAATTCGATTGGCTAGACCGTTTCAAACTAGGTTGGTGGTCAATGTTTGCAGGGGGTTTGACTCTCAGCATTCTCGGTATTTCAAGTGGCTCAACTTTGCTTCTTGCAGGACTGTTCTTTTCGTGCTGGCAATTTGCAGACCCAGAGATGATCACGCTGGAAACAACCACTGGGCGACGTCGATTGATGTTGAATCGTATGGGCTCGGATAGAGAATTGATGGGGTGTAGCATGAATCATTTCTCTTCAACAATGAAGGAGTTACTAACCTCTGGTGAACTGAACACATCAAATTTCGAAGCATCAATTGAGACCTTGATGCTTGAGCGTGCAGCTCAATTACAGGCAGCGGCCGAACAAGCAGCGGACCTACCTCTGCCCACCCCTGCAACATCAGCCCAACCAGTTATGGCAGCATCAGCGGAATTGCCAGCCCCTGCACCTCTCGGAGAACAACCAGCCCCAACTCAAATGGATGCCTCACCCCTAACAACCCCTTCTCCAAATCCGGTGGCTGAGGTCGAGTCTACTGAAGTTCCACAACAAGAATCTCAAGAACAGGAATCAAGTGATTGGGGAGATGCTACTGAATGGGCAGACTCTACTCCCGAAGAATTACCAGAACCCGCTCCACCACCAGAACTTGGTGAACCAGCTCCTCCAGCAGAACTACCAGAACCCGCTCCTCCAGCAGAACTGCCAGAGCCAGCCCCACCACCTGAGTTATCTCCACCGCCAGCTCCAGCCCCACCACCCGGGCTTGCACCGTTACCGGCACCTACTCCGCCATTACCAATACCACCACCAGGATTGGCCCTTCCTCCAATCCCACCTCTGCCATCAATCGACCCATTGTTGATGAATCCCGATGCACCAATGCCTCCACCTCCAGAAACAGTAGTTGCAGGCTCACCAAGGGAAGATAGAATGTCCATGGATGAGAAGGACGATCTTCTTTCTATGCTCGATGATTGATCATAGTGCCTTGATGCCGGTTGTACTGCCAAGGTTTGAGAATTTGCTGAGTTTTGCTACTTCAGTTGCTAACTCATTCAATTCATCAGCAGCTGGTAATTGATAATCATCTTGTTCCAATGGTAAGGCCACACCAGGCCCTGGGATTCTTTTCAGTGCTTTACCCAAATTCCAAGAATTCTGCAACAGCCCTTCACCAACCTTGTCATTTCTACTTCTGAGTCTTAGTGCGGCCCATTCATTCAGATTATCTGCACACCCAGCGAGCATCGATATCATTCCAGCTCTCTTACGAAGATCATCATCGACTTCACGTGGAATCAAACGTAATGCTAATTTCAATAATCTATCTACTCGAGAGTCTCTAGGCGTTATTCCAACCTTTGAAGCAATGGCAAATCTGACTCGCTCAATTTCATCTGAACCAAGAATTCCTTTTACACCCAGTACACCTAATGATGCCAATAAGCGATTCAATGGGATACGTAATGTTTCAAAATCATCAGATGTTTCAGAAGCCACTTCAATCAATTCTTCTTCGACTTGAGGGGAGAACACAGATTCTTCCGGCTCCATTAAAACAGCCTCCGGCTCATCATATTCATGCGCTTCAATCATTATTTCTTCATCGGGAATATATTCTTCAAGAATCGAATCTTCTTCATGTTCTTGAATCGGTTCAGAAACTGGTTCGGTAATAGCAATCTTGGATTCACTGATATCGATCTCTTCATCCATTCCAAAACTGTACATTTCTTCAATCGAAGCGTGGAGTACTTCGACATCTTGATCGTTGAGTTCAGATGCCATGAATTCGCCACCTTCAACCCTTTCTGGTTTCCATAATGATGTGCTTCCACGTTCCCCACCAGCTTCCATGGCTGCCCTTGCAGCGAATTCTGGAATTGATGAACGTAGAGAGGAGATCAATTCAGGCCGTCGTAACATCCGTTCAATCTCATTCTTGGTACTTGGAGCAGCTCGAAGTGGTAAGCGTTCCAATCTTCTAGTCAAATCGTTTATCTCAGCCATATCTGCTCTAATTCCTTCTATCATTCGACCCAATGTCAATGGCTCGTTCTCAAGCAATTTTTCCAAACCTGAAACATCCCAACTCATAGTTTTCCATGAATTCAATTCATTTCGAAGAGCGGTGATAGGCAAACGTTCCGCCTCACGTTCCTTGGCTGTTGTGGATAGCCCAACACCCATGGTTGCTGAGTGCACAAGGTTCTCAAGGTCTTTCAATTTCATTTTCCCATCAAGAGCAACCTCCTGCAGTTGCCCCTTTGCGATTAACTCCTTGACATCATTCGCTAGAAGACGCCGATGCCTTTTGTTCCTAATTCCCTTTGCGTAGAGGAATTCTTCAACATCTTCAAAGAGACTAGTTTCAATTTTTGACGCCTGCAATTCGATAATGTATTCTTCTACTTCTTTCATCCCAGTCAAAGAAGTATCAAGTTCTTCCAATCTTCTTATCAGATCCAAAGCAGATTTCAGGGTTGGTAGATATTCCTGCCATTTGACCATCGCTTCGACTGGAGAATTCTGGAACCGATTTCTCCATACAGACATTTCAAATCCAAGTTCAGACCAACTCGAGACCTGTTCTTCTGCTTGAATTTGTATTTCCTTCAAACGCTCTTCAGATTCTGCTAGAGCGCCTTTGAGCACATCTGTCCTGGTCAAGTCTCCTCCAACGTCGTACAGAACCTCTCCAAGGTCAGACCAAAGTTCAGCAACAGAGGATGCAGCACCAACCAATTCATCATGAACAACAGCTCTTTCTTCAAGGCCATCAATCATGACTTCCATCTGCAATAGTTCCTTCTTGTTCATACTCACCTCAGGGGGCAGGATGAATCCCGCATTCGAAAGATCTCTCAGTCTGTTAACAATTTTGAGATGCCTGACATCGAGTTCAGTAGCAGTGGCATTCACTTCGACAGAGAATGCAATAATTTCTTCTTCATTATCAATATCTAAAGAAACAAGGCGTTCTTCAAAGGAAGTTGCTCGTCCAAGGTCGTAAGGTGTAATTCCTACCGCAATATCATTCTTTATGGCCGCATATTTTTCAGCCAATACTTCGAGTCTAGATATCCGTTCGTATGCATCTGATAGTTCAAGTCCCATGACGCCTTCAGCATCAACTCCTTTCTCATGTAGTGATACAACCATCTTCTCAAGATTATCCCACCTTAGGTCCTGACTCACTTCCAAACGTTCAATCTCTCCATTCAATTTCTCATGCAGTCGAGGTTCTTGGAACAATTCACCAAGCATCGATCCCTTTGCAACAAAAACAGGGTCTAGCGCATCAAGTCGTGACACCATTTCTTGTAAATTCTCGAGCATCCCCAAACCTTCCCATCTCCTTTCAGCAACCTTCGCATCGATGGCCCATGGTCTGTTTCTTAGATTGAAGCGGCTATATTCTTCTTGCACCATTTCTACATTGTATGGTTCATCCAACATGTCCAGCCAAGAAATTGCCTTCTCAGCATGTCTTTCATTCATCGAGATGATTTCTCTTCGCAACCCTTCTGCGATTGCGATGTTCTTCTCGATGATGATTATGATTTCACTCCCCTGATTGGGGTTCAAACGCAGGTTCTCTTCTATCGTAGTAGTCTGATACCCCATCGAACTCCACTCAGAGATTCTATCCAGCCACCATTCAGGTCGGTCAGAATCATCTGTCATGCGGGAATCCCTCGTGTAGTCCGATAATTGGGTAGGGCTTCTTCTTGTCGGCTCTTTTCCTCTTGGAAATCCAATAGGGGTGCGATAATCGCCCTCCGACCGTAGGTCGGATGCGGAGTTCATAAAACCGCCAGTGGTCGCATGGCACTCGATGGATGCTCTAACGATACTTTTTGCCTTGACAATAATCGGTGGCGGTGGAGCCCTTGGTTGGAGAATGTGGGCATTGGAACAACGCATGAACCTGACTCAGCAAAATACTGAGGAAAAATTAGACGAACAACGGCAAACCTCACGTTCAAGCCTTGTTGCCCTCCACCATACGCTTGCTTCATTGGAAGCAGGAACTCAAGCACTGTTATCGACACAACCACAACTTGAAGGGAGAATAGCGCTGCATTCAGCAATCGCCAAATCAGAATCAATACTCGATAGAAGCATCACCAACTCTGCAGAATTGAAAGAAGGAGGGAAGTCACTGATTTCTGCAGTCAGAGACCTCATAGGAACTATCGGAGGAGATGGTAAATTAGAACAGATTCCTGAAGGCGATGTAGGCCTCAGTACATTGTCGCGACGTTTGTTCATCGTTCTGGAAAAATGCGGCCTTGGACCCGTGGATCTAGCATTGAATGGTCTTGAGTGCAAGCGTCTTGGAGCATTGGCGTATTCGGTTGGAGAATTGAATTGGGCCATCAAATCTTATGAGTGTGCAAATCTGAAATCCCCAGGAGATACATATTGTCTTGAGATACTAGAGCAACTGTCACTACAGACAGGCGATACTGGGGCCCGAAGACATTGGCTCGAAGAGCGATTACTGATTTCACCCGATGATCCAGAACTTCTTCGCGCACACGCACATCTGATGGTGAAGTTGGATGATGATGCAGCAGAACGGGACATAAGAAGACTCGAAGCACTCGGAATCGACACCCCAGCAGACAGAAGTTTGCTTTCTGGATTGCGAAGCAGAGCAGGCGCAAAGGACGAGGCGCTTCAATCGCTTGACGATGCTCTTGAGGAGGATCCGACACGTTCTGGTGATTGGAGTAGCAAGGCACGAATACACTTGGAACTCGGAGAACATGACGAAGCACTGATTGCATCAGAGGCTTGCCTTAGTTTAGATCGACAGAATGGAGATGCTTGGGCAATCAAGGCACAGGTGTTGAAAGATAGGCCGAGTGAAGCAAAGGCCGCCCTGAAGGCCGCAGTTCATGCCGTTGCTCTTGCTGCTGGTGGAACTGAATTGATATTGTTGAAATCTGACCTTCTTGCAGCAACTGGAAAATCGGAGGAAGGGCGTGATAGCCTAATCTCTGCTTTGGAAAAGAATCCAATCGATTCTACATTGAGGGCAGCCATGGCTGCCATGAGTTTGCAGAAAGGAGACCTTGAAGAGGCAGGAGAATTACTCAGAGGCACTCCATTGGAAGCGATGGATGAACCCCTCATCCACATTCAATGGGGAAGATTACATCTCGCTTCAGCAGATCTTCAGAGAGATGGCACTGGAGATACGGATATGCGGTTATTGCTTGTTGCCAAGGAATCTTTCGACGAAGCCGTGCGCCTCAACAGAGAACATGGAATTGCATGGTTGGGTCTTGCAAGGATACAGAGATTGTTGAAAGACAAAGAAGCCGCCACACTTTCACTGTCTCGCGCCAGCCGATTACTGGAGGAAGACCAACCAGCATACTCAACCGAGGCGGCGCTACTGGCATTGGATAATGACGATATTGCAGAAGCGGAACGCTTGATAGAAAATGCATCCATACACGACAACAGGTCGGCAACAATACCCTATATCAAGGG
>CAXRJY010000219.1:0-10029 GCA_964230915.1 Candidatus Poseidoniaceae archaeon
TTCTGCTCTACATGATGCATGATACCGCATGGATGGTCAGGGAAAGTTCAGAAGACTCAAACGTCGAGAGATTTGAGTTTGGGCTTTACTCCTCAGCCCTTCAGTACAGCGAGGACAATAAGACGGTCATGGCTTATGGTACTGAAGATGAATGGGTCACAGCAAATTGTGAAGAATCTTCAAATTCCAATTCTACCAATGAAGAGAAAGCCAAGATGTGTGAGATAATAAATGCTGGAGAAACAGGGCACTGGATCTTGATTTCCGGAGTTATTCTAGTTGTCATCGCCCTTATTCTTGGAGGCATTGGAATGTCCGGATATATTCCAGGTTGGATTACAATGATGCTCAATGTTGTTGCGACTTTGGTGATTATTGTAGGTTCAATCATGTGGTTGGTCCAATTCCCTGAATTGAATCAGAACTCAGATGATCCGAGACTATCACCTTCCTATGGTTTCTATGCGTCGCTGGGTTCTACGGCACTGATAACTCTGGGAGGGCTTGCATGGGGCGGGATTGACGCATTCCAAATCGTGAAAGATGATGATGTGGATGATGATGATGAATGGCACGATGCAATGGCTACAGCAGATCCCAATTCAGCGAATTGGCGCGACCAGCAAGTTCCCACATCTACCACAGGTACTGAGGCACCGCATCAATATCAGCAGGAACAGATGATGCAGCAGTATGAGTATCAGGATCAAGGATATCATCACCAACAATCGTATGCAGAGCCTCGACAGGATTGGCAGCGCTCAGCCCCGCGTTCAGGACCATCAAGTGCAACTCCCGCTCCAAGCAGTGGCCCCCCTGGTTCCACCGCAACTCCAAGCAGCGGCCCTCCCGGTTCCACCGCAACTCCAAGCAGTGGTCCTCCGGGCCCATCAGCACCTCCTCGCAGTGGTCCTCCTGGCTCCACTGCTACTCCAAGCAGCGGCCCTCCAGGTCCACAGTCAGCCCAGCGTCAAGGCCCTCCTGGCTCTACCTATGGGCAGCCACAACAGCCGAAGGTTCGCAAGGCTTCGCAACCTGCTCAACAACCAGTTCCAGCAGCACCGCCTGCTCAACAACCAGTTCCAGCAGCACCACCTGCTCAACAACCAGCCCCTGTAGCGCCTCCTGCTCAACAACCAGTTCCAGCAGCACCACCTGCTCAACAACCAGCCCCCGCTCAGCAGATCCCCAGCACTCAACAATTGCAACAATACATTGCTCCTCATCAGATGCCAAGCACAGCACAGAGTACACCTCCTCCTGAAGTCAAGGGGCAAGTCAGACCTGATGGCTGGGAGATCATTGAATGGCCACAGGGTTCAAGCAGATGGTTCTGGAAGAATCAGAAAACTGGCCAGTGGTCCCGTTGGACTTGATTCAAGTTGCTGAAACCAGTGAGAATGTTAGTATCAGAAGAGCGGTCAATGCAACTCCCATGGCTATAGAAACAGCGTTTACGCCGCCTTTGGTCATCAGTCCACGGTTCTCAAAACTAGCTCCAAGAATACTATCAATCTGACATCCAATCCAACCGATTGCAGTGGTGATCAATGCAAGAATCATTCCCCTTTCCCACTCTCCTGCAGCCATTGCTCCAAAGAATCCGAGTTCTTTCACATCTCCAGTAGCCGGAACCCAGCCAACCACCAGTGCTACCATGCTGATCAGTGCTGAGCCCCCAAGCGCTGACCATTGTCCAAGTTTCGATGTGCCTCCATTTGTTCCAGGAGGAACGCTCATCCCATTTCGAATCAAACGTACACGTGGGTCAAGGCATCCGAACTCACTTGCCCATGTATCTGCTGCAGCAACTGAAACCGCAGCAACGAACAGCCAATAGAACAAAGTCCAATCTTGAAGGATGAAAGCACAAAGGGCAACCAATCCTGGTAACATACCATTGGCTGCAACATTCATCCAACCGCGTTGTCCATCTACAGATTCACACATTCCCAATTCCTTCTTCTGTTCCCAGCCCCATTTCGTGGCGATATGACTGGTGCCTAGGAATACCAGCAGTACAAGCAACCATGACCAATGTCCGAGAACTCCGACAATAACGCCAAGAACTCCTGCTGCAGCAATACCAGGTCCATCCAAGGCTTTGAAAATCTGACCTGCAATTAGGAGGGTTGTGATGATGACCATGCTGACCACTACATTGGTAGGGTCCAGTCCACCGACAACAGCCTGCATGATGTCTCTCCTCCTATGGGCCGAATCAGTTTGAGTTGAAGTCATTGTCTACTGTACTAGGTACAGAATGCAGAGAATCCATGATGTTCTTCCCAATCCATAACAGGCCTGATACCATGATCAATGTCCATATGAGCATGGCAATGATGGCGGCAGTTTCTCCAGCCGCCTTCTCAACCACCAGCAACACCAGTGTTGAAGACCCATTCCAGAAAGCATGTCCAAGAATGGCCAGCATGATTCCAACCGCAGGGGTACTGGGAAGTTTCCAGTGTTCGTCGTTGGAGTGCTGGGCCTTTGACAGATATTTGTCCAGATTCCACATCGACAGAAAACCGGTCGCTGTATTTGTTCCAGTACCAGTCACATCTTCTACGATTCTGCCAGTCTTGGAATCCATCAGGATGAAACCAGCATCTTGGGCCTTTTTCTTCTCAGGCAATATTCCACCCAAACGTGGCTTTTTCGAGAGCAACCATCCGATTCCTAATCCTGACAATCCGGTCCATACTGCATGCCCCGGAATAGAACCGATGCCGCGTAGGAAAGCGGTGAAAGCAAATCCTGCAAATCCTCCTGCGAACATACTGCTTGTGATGTATAGAATGTTCTCCAGCATGGCGAAACCGAGGCCAACGGTGAAGCCGATCTGAAATCCTCGTCTTGGGCTATCAATCATATGATAGCAGCACAGAACTGCTCCTGCTTTGCATAATTCCTCTCCAACTGGGGCGCTGATAGTGAGTATCAGGAATTCTCCTATTGTTGATAATTGGTCAATCCCGATGCTGAAAAGCAGCATCGGAAACAGAACACTGTTGATGAATAGAGCGGGTAGTGTTGAGACGAAGCCGGCAGTCAATGCTGCTTCAGCCTCATGTCTTCGAGTAGGTAATCCCAATGTGCGCGTTGAATATGACATCCAAGCGAACACAGGTACGGCGAAGCCAATGAGCCAACATGGGATACCGACGAGAATGGCGAATTGTAGCAATAACAGATTGTCAGGGGATGCTAACATCATCACGAACAATGTTACCGACGTTGCGATAGCAACGAAGAAAATCGCCCACAGATTCTTCGTGGCAGGAATATCAAGAAGAGTAGAATCTCTGACCAGATGATGCCTGAAACGAGTTTTCATCGGTGTAGTGAGAGTTCTTTCTCCTGGCAATGGATGGGCAGTGACTCCAGTTTCTGAAGGCTCAGCAAGCATGACATGAATCAGTCTTGGTCTGCGAATGAAGATGAATAGTAGCAAAATAGGCAGGGAACAGAGTGCTGATATGAATGCAAGGTCCGGATCGTTCTCCACCACCCCCATAGGTATCATCACGAGGAAATTAACCAACAGGAAGGTGACAAGAACCAGGCCAAGCATTCGTCGAATCGTTGACCATTGGCTCCTTGACCTGCCAAGCACCATCCCAGGAGGCGGAGGTGACAATGCCTCGACCTGTGGTAGCATGTAGACATGTTCCGCCACGGGATTTGCTGACTGATGGATAACTACTGGTTGTGGGGCAGCCTGCATCAGCACTGACAGGCACCGGCCACTGATGAAACCCTTGCATGAGTATTTTCAAAGACAATATAATAGAATAGATATAGAAAATTACAGGATTAGAACTTTTTCAACAATTGACGGTGAAACATTCAAGCATAAGTCTCTACGTCGGGGATGTCATGTTAGGTCAGCACAGAGCCGCATATTCACGCTTGGTAATCATCACCGTAGTTTTTCTGATGTTGTCTCAATCTTTTCTGTCAACTACAGATTCCGATACTGATGTCCTTGTCAATGACTCAGATTGGTTTGAAGGAATGGTTGATGATGAAGATGACACTGAGGACTTTTCGATGGGCGGATATAGCCTGCTTTCCAACAGATGGTGGCAACCTTCAGCGAGCAGATTCAATGTCACTGTGAATGATTCTGATGGTGATGGCTGGGACAATTCTGAGGACCCAATGCCGCATCACCCAGCGATTCCCGCTCCTATGGTCGCCTCAAGTTGCGAGGATTTCAGGCCTACCTGTTCTTTGCTTTCCGAGGGTTTTGCAGGAATGGATACCCCTGATTTCACGATACCACAAGCTCATACGATGGAAATGGGATTAGGTGACTTCGATGGTGACGGAGATCTCGATTTCGCTCGTTCTGGCAGTAATCATAAAGTTGCGATTTTCACCAATGAAAATGGCACCTCATTCAGTGAAGAAAAATATGATTGGGGACATGGGCAGAGAGATTCAACAGCGATGGCGTGGGCTGACATTGACAATGACGGTGACCTTGACCTGACAAGTGGGAATTCTAAATGGACATTCCATGCATCAGATCAGATTTTTCTAAATGAAAATGGGACCTTTTCATCTCTTCCGCAATATGAGACTGCTGACTCCTACTTCTATACCAAAGATGTTGAATGGGGTCTTTTGACCGATGACCCATATCCAGATATGGTAGTATCAACTCAAGCAGGTCACATTTTGATTTATGCAAACTTTGGTGACGGATTCTTGGAGGTACCTGAGAACTATGACTTCGGTAACTGTGGTAGTTCACTGCCTACTTGCATTGTATTTTCGACTGGATTCACCTTGAATCCAGATTACACGGGGTTCAATTCTCCCAATGGACATGATGTGGATTTGGTTGATATGGACCTCGATGGAGACATGGATATCATCGTCGCAACCGAGGAGGACACCAAGATCATACGAAATGATGCATTCATCAGTCACACCGAGTTTTTGACCTCATGGGTTTCAATTCCGAATACCACTCAGGAGGTAGCAGTTGGAGATCTTGATGGAGATGATTATCCAGAAATCATAGTTGGGGGAAGATTGTCGACATTGAAGGCATACAAGAACGAGGAAGGAATTGGTTTCTTCCCCGAGTTCCCAATGTGGGAAAGCGATGAACCAGGTGATGTGACTGGATTGGAACTTGCAGACATGGACAATGACGGTGACCTTGATCTGGTCGTTGCATTCAGTAGCGCTAAGAATGGGATTTTCATCAACAAGAATGGAATCTTGGAAAGCACACCGAGTTGGGAGTCTGAGAAATCTCAGGAAACTCTTTCTGTAGAAGTTGGAGATATCGATGGTGATGGTGACAATGATGTGATTTTCGGAAATGCAGATCTGGATGATGTGGTTTATCTCAATCATGACCGCACCATCGAAAACATCTACGGATGGCGTGACGGAATCAGAGCCAGTACAGAAGTAGTGATAACCGCCGATATCAATAATGATGGGTACATGGATCTGTTTGAAGGCAATGTGTACCTACAAGGAACAGAATCAGGTAGTGAAGCAGATGTCATTTTCTTTGGCACAGAGGATGGCCTATCGGATACTCCTGGATGGGTCAACAGCGATTTGAACACTAGTACATTGAGTGCAGATTGGATTGATATTGATCAGGATGGTTTTCTCGATCTGTATCTAGGTACGCCTGATTTCGACATGATATTCAGGAATGAAGATGGTAATTTTTCATCTGAACCATTCTGGACATCTTCCGTTTATTCTTATTCGCATGATGTCGAGGTAGCCGATCTCAATGATGATGGAAGACATGATGTGGTTGTGGCAAATGGGTTTTCAAATGGCGCTAGCCATATCTACATTTGTTGTGATTCCTCTGATGAACTTGAGGTTTCATGGACTGGATTGGACGATAAATCATCCACTTCTGTTGACGTTGGTGATCTTGATGGTGATGGATTGGTTGATATCCTGTTCACGAACGATGATTGGCATAGTTCTGTTTTCCATAACGATGGAACTTCAACGATGTTTCCCGAGAATCAGACCCAAGGTCTTTCATGGGGCAAATCAGATGCTGCGATTGCCGATTTGAATCAGGATGGTTGTAATGATGTTGTGTTTGCTGACCCCCAATTTCCAAATTTGATTACTTTCTGTAATGGTACTGCTAATGGTTTGCCAACATACAGGAATTCTGGAAGTGGATGGACCGGTTGGGGTCCATCAGCAGATGTAGAGGTCGGTGACATGGATGCTGATGGGGATCTCGACATAATCTGGGGGGAGAGAGGACGTCCGATCGTCATAACCATCATGGAGAATGGGGCTCCTTTGACTCGCTGGAAGGCGGAAGTCGTTCTGTCGATTCAGGACATTGAAATAGCGGACGTGACAGGTGATGGTGGATTGGACATTATCGTCGCAGTGGGCAATTCTCTGACTGAGAATGTGGTATTTGAATCAAATACGGACGGCGATGGAGATTGGGTCAGTGATGAATTGGATTCGTTCCCTATGGACCCTACTCAGGCTGAAGACTGGGATGGTGATGGATTCGGTGACCATGAGAGGGGACGACTTCCCGACTCCTGTGTCTTGTACCGTGGAGATTCTTGGCGAGACAGGTGGGGCTGTCCGGATATGGATAGTGATGGCCAATCCGACCTCTATGATGCCTTCATCACACAAGATACTCAGTGGACAGATGCAGATGGCGATGGTTTTGGAGACAACTGGGTTGCAGACGGACTCAACGATACCCGTTCTCCTGATTGGCCAGGTCAATGGATTGAAGGAGCCTATCTTCCCGACCCTTCTCCTTTCGATTTTGACAATGATGGTTACGAGGATGCTTCCCTTGAAGATGTAGGTGCTATCGGTCCCTTCGATGTTTGTCCTCTGAGGTATGGTTCCTCGGTCAACGATTTCGTGGGTTGTATAGATTCTGATGGTGATGGTTGGTCCGACGATGGAGATGACATGCCGAATGAACCGACGCAATATCAGGACAGTGATGGTGATGGCTGGGGCGATGAACCCGATGGCATCAGGGCGGATGAGTATCCTTTGGACTCGACACAATGGCAGGATACAGATGGTGATGGATACGGAGATAACCAGGCCGGAACCAATCCAGATGCATATCCACTCGATCCCACTCAATTCAGTGATTTTGATGGTGATGGATATGGAGATTCTGAAAATGGCAGCAATGCAGATTCTTGTCCTAGCGTTTATGGTACTTCATTCAGAGACTTGTTGGGTTGTTATGATGCCGATGGAGACGGTTGGTCCAACCTGAGTGATGTTGATGATTCGAATGCCGAGATATGGTCGGACCTTGATGGAGATGGCTTCTATGACCAACCTGGATTTGTGAACAGCGACGACTGTGTCAATCAAGCAGGAACCAGTCAGATGCCATGGCGAGGTTGTTCAGATATCGACGGAGACGGAATAATGGATCTTGCAGATCTGGATGCGGATGGCGATGGAGTATTCAATGCGGATGAACTTCAAGCAGGTGGTGCTGAAGGAACATCTTACGATATCTTCAATGCTTCATCGACTCCAACTGATATTGATTCCGATGGCTTACCAGATTCACTTGATGATGACAAGGATGGCGATGGATTCCCGAATGACATGGAGAAGGAAAGAGGTAGCGACCCTAATGATGCAGAATCTACGCCAATGAACCTCTATGGAGATGCCTCTACTGGCATATTCTATGTTCCTGGTGAAGGATTCAAGTCATCATATGATTCAGATGGATACGAGATTTCAGTATCTTTGTTGATCGATGTTCTGACAAGCGAGATGTTGATACCTCTGCTCATGATTCCAATCACCTTCATGGCAATGATGCGAAAGAGATTCAGATACAGGAGATTCCGTAAGCGTTTGGACCAAGCAGATTCGATGGAGGACCTTGAAGGGGCTGAAGAGGCACTTGATACGATGATAACGAAGCGTAAAATCAAGGTCGAGCAGGCAATGTTGTTGCGCAATCAGTTAGAAAGAAAGTGGGTAGATTATGACGATGAGATGGAACATCAGAGGGTAAGCAGTTCAGGCGGCTTCGATTCTTTCCAAGAATCATCAGAAGCAGAGAGTAGAGGCCGATATTGAGGGCCATGAAATCAAGTCCCCTCAGTTCGCCCATCAATCGTCACTGAAACAGCAGTCGGAGAGATAGCATCATCACAGGGGAACCTAGCTGGTAGGCGATGTGTTTTGGTCTTTTATTGGATTTGTTGGGATGGAAACCAGTGGATTCGCTAGTGATGATGGTAAGGTGTATTGCGAAGTACCCGTTCCCAATGCCTGATGCGAAGCGCAGTCATGCTTGTGGTTTTGCTGCTGGCAGCGCCTTTTGTTGCCATGCCGGCCTCAGCAAATGGCACTCCTGAGATGACCGTCTCAATGCTGGATCGTTTCCACCTGTCTCATGAGCAGGTCCACTTCACGGTGGTGGCTGACAATCTGACCACAGGTTCTCTACTGGAATTACGCTGGACCTTGAATGAAGGAGGCCTTGCATCAGGCATTGAGATTCTCAATGGTTCTATGGTAAGGACGGCTACTGGAGACAGCAAGTCGATGAGTTTCCAGATGAGTCAGTTCTTTACCGGTAGTAACTGGTATACTGTTGCTATAGAACTCTATCAAGATGGCAACCTTGTGGATATTGATTCATTCCCATTCTCAGTCTTCACTAATGTCAAGAAACCGTCCTATTCACAGATGGTCATCTTCGGTGACAGCCTTTCTGACATGGGCAATGTCAAGGACAGCATCATGAATCTACCAGCGGTACCTCCTTACTGGCAGGGCAGGTTTTCGAATGGACCAGTCTGGGCTGAATATGTTGCAGATGAACTGGGTCTATCACTGGAACATGGAACTGGTTCGGGAGAGGGCAATAATCGCGCCTATGGTGGCTCTCAATCTGGTCAGGGCTATTCCTTCTTGCTGTTGCCAAACACCGGCACACAGATCAATAATTATCTGAGCAATGTACACTCCTCGTTCAACAGCACTGACCTTGTGGTCATTTGGGGCGGAGGGAATGATTTCCTCTATGGATTGGCAGATGCCAATACCACTCATGCAAACATGGTTTCTCACGTTGAGGCAGTCATTCAAGCAGGTGCCAACAACATCCTGGTTCCAAATCTACCTCCACTTGAGTTGACCCCTGAAGTGCGAAACAGGTCTTCCAGTCAACAGCAGCAGATAGGTGCAAGCATCAGTTCTTACAATTCTGCTTTGGCGATTTCAATGCCGGCTCTTGCATCAACCCATGGTGTCAACATCATACTTGCAGATACCCACTCGATGTTCTATCGTTTCTTGCATAACTCGACCTATCTTGGATTGACCAATCTCGTTGACATGGCCTGTCAGTCGAGCGGTTCGATTCTCCCATTGCCAATCTGTAATGCTGGAGACCCAGTAGTTTCGAATGTCAACGAATATGTCTTCTTCGACAAGGCTCATCCCACTGCCGCCATGCATGAGTTGATCTCTATTCAGGCGATGTTGACCATAGGTGAAGAAGACACTGATGATGATGGAGTCGCCGATGATATTGATACCTGTCCGTGGACCGATGCCGGAAGAATAGCCAATGAGACTGGATGTTCCATCGAACAACAGGATGACGATGGAGATGGCGTGCAGAATTCGCTCGATGATTGCCCGCAGACTCCAGCAGGGGCTACAGTCGATGAGAATGGTTGCTCAGCCGCAGAGAGAGATTCTGATGGTGATGGCTTCACCGATGATCTCGACCCCTGTCCTAACAGCCCTACAGGTGGCGACCATGACAATGATGGATGCACAAATCCTGAGGATGATGATGACGATAATGACGGAGTTCCGGATGTTGATGATAACTGCCCAACCGGTGCAGTAGGATGGACTTCATCTCCCCAACTGGATATCGATGGCGATGGCTGCAGAGATATAGATGAGGATACTGATGACGATGGCGATGGATTGAGTGATGCCGAGGAATACCAAAAAGGAACAGACCAGACA
>CAXRJY010000220.1:0-9460 GCA_964230915.1 Candidatus Poseidoniaceae archaeon
TCTGGGTCGATGAAATATTCCAATTCCGCCATGTTGAACTCACGCAATCTGATCATTCCTTGTCGCGGACTGATTTCATTCCTGTATCCTTTACCGATCTGTACTGCACCAAATGGTAAACGTTGTCTGAAGTGCCTGTACAATGACTGGAAGTTGGTGAACATTCCTTGAGCAGTTTCAGGACGAATGAAGGCCGGCCTTCCACTACTACCGGCACCAAGTACAGTGTTGAACATCAGATTCTGGGCGTTGACTTCACCCCACTGGCTCTCTTGACAATTGGGGCATTGGGGTTGGTTCTCAGAAATCGCTGCACTCAATTCCTCCTTGCCCAATGAATCTGGATTGGAAAGGAAAGGTTCCAATAATTGGTCTGCTCTACTGTCCTCCCCACATTTTGAGCATGAAACCATGAAGTCACTGAATTCCCCGACATGTCCACTTGCTTCAAGGACTGAGTAAGGAGTCACCGTAGGGCAACTGATCTCAACAACATCTCCCTGGGAGAGCCAATGCTCTAGCCATATTTGGTTGACGCGATTGCGCAAACGTCCACCGATTGCGCCAAAATCATACATCCCTGCAGCACCTCCATGAATCTCAAAGGCTGGCAAAATGATACCACGACGTTTCAGCATCGAGTTGAGACGTTCGAGCCTTGCTACTGCATCCTCGCTCATGTCGCTCCCGAATGAACGCATGACAGGGGGCATATGAAACTGACTTGATTGATGGCAAGGATTCATGCGGTCATGCCGTCACGAAATGGTATGGGACAGGCGATGGTTGCAATCACAGAGTCTGATTGCACGGGTTGTGACTTGTGTATTCCATTCTGTCCATTTGAGGCCTTACTCCCATTGCAAGAAAATACTAGAAGCAAGGGTAAGAGACCAGTTATCGTTGTTGAGACAAATTGCGTAGGTTGTCTTTCGTGTATTGGTTCATGCCCCACCGGGGCATTGTTTGAGGTGCCTGTGCCGTCAGATGCAGTTGAATCTCCGCTCTTGTTCCCAACTACACAACCAGCAGTTGAAATTGTTAATCGCTTCAATAGAGGAGGCATAGGATGGCCCTTGCCTAAGCAGTAATTTGAATAATGATGCATGATGATTTTTGGGAATTGTTGAAATAGTGCTTCATTCCGACTGCGCGCCACTGTGATAGGGCGATTGAACAATGGCTAGAATAGAGTATCTAGAGAAACCATCCAATAGTGATGAGATTCTTACACGCTTGAGCGCTCCAGTAAGGAATTGGTTCAACGACACATTCAGTGATTTCACAGACCCACAGAAATTGGCAATTCCAGCAATAATGGATTCTAAACATCTCCTTCTATGCTCACCCACTGGTTCTGGTAAAACATTGACCGCCTTCTTGACCATCATCGACCAATTGGTTCGTAAGGCATTGGACAAAGAGCTTGAAGACAAGGTGTACTGCGTATATATCTCTCCAATCAAAGCACTAGCAAATGATATTCAAAAGAATCTCATCAAACCATTGAAAGAAATCAAAGCGAAGTATCTGCCAGACAGGGCTCAAGAGATTCGTGTCGGTTTGAGAACTGGAGATACTTCTCAATCGGATAGGCAGAAGATGCTACGTAAGCCACCACATATTCTGATCACTACGCCAGAGAGCATGGCAATAGCCATTGCCAGCAAGAGGTTCCAACCGATCGTTGCAACTGTTCAATGGCTATTGATCGATGAAATGCACAGTCTTGTACCTTCCAAAAGAGGCACCCATCTTGCCTTGACCATTTCACATCTTGATACTATACTTCAGAATCCAGTTCAACGAATCGGTATTTCCGCTACTATGGAACCCCTCGAAACAGTAGCAGAATTCCTAGTTGCTTCTGACGATGAGAATACAAGAGGCGGTGAAGTAGGAGTAAGTATAGCAAAAGTATCAGGTGCCAGAGAATTGGATCTGGACATATTACTATGTTCAAAACGCTTCAGTGACCTCCCGCTGAAGGACATTCTTGATCGCAATGTCGAAGTCATCAAGGATTTGATAGAAGCACACAATACAACTCTTGTTTTTGCTAATACTCGAAAAATGACAGAGGAATTGGTTCAACGATTGAAGATACTCGGATTGGCGGATCTAGTTGCTGGACATCATGGTTCAATGGATAAGAAGATTCGTCTTGGGGTTGAACACCAGTTGAAGAATGGCGAGTTGCGCGCTGTGGTGACTTCTAGTTCTCTTGAGATGGGAATTGATATTGGAAGTGTGGATCTTGTGGTCCAGATAGGGTCGCCAGGGGATATTTCCACTGCTTTACAGAGGATTGGCCGGGCTGGGCACCATGTTGGAGGAATACCTCGTGCACGTTTCTTGCCTCAGAGTGTTGATGATTTGATTGAGATGGCTGCCCTTCAGGCAGCGATTCAGATTGGTGATATGGATGAGTTGAAGTTTCCGCAGAATTGTCTCGATGTTCTTGCTCAATTTCTTATTGGTCAAGTCATTATCGAGGACAGGGACATTGACGAGATCTATGAAGTTGTGAAGTCAACATGGTCGTATAGGGAACTTGAGTATGATGATTTCATTGAAGTATTGGATATGTTGGAGGATGAACGCCGTATCTGGGTCGATTGGGAAGAAAACATCTATGGAAAACGTGGTTATTCACGAATGATCTACTACACCAATGTAGGTACTATTGCTCCAGATAACAACTATTTGGTATTCAATCAGGATGGGAGTATACTAGGTCAGTTATCCGCATCGTTCGTTGCCAATCTCCGTACTTCAGATGTCATTTTGTTGGGTGGTGCTACTTACCGTGTAAATTCAATTCAAGGTAGCAGAGTAAATGTGAATCCAGTAACTGGCCACCGTCCCACAATTCCATCGTGGTCGGGAGAAGCACGTTCACGCTCAAGTGAATTATCGTCCCATCTTCTCGACCTGATTCACAATTGCATCGTTTGTTTGCGAAGAGATGAGGACCCGAAAGATGTACTGACTAAGGCATATGGATTATCCGAACAGGTTTCAACGGCAATTGCAAGATATCTTCGAGAGCACATCATCGATACTTTCCAGGTTCCTGATCCCAATCGGCTATTGGTAGAGCAGATTATTGGTGGAGTGCCGACTTATCTGATCACTACATGTAGAGGTCGTGCATTCAATCAGGCTCTAGGATATTTCATGGCAGGACTTGCACAATCACAGGATATCCATGTGATTGAATTATCATTCGATGAAAATGGCATCCTGTTCAAGACCAGCCACGAAGTTGACCCTGGGGATATGTATGAGTTATTCCAGACTCAGAGTCACATAGAGACCATCGAGCGATATATCATCACTACACAATTGTTCACCAAGAGATTTCGAGAGGTGGCAGGAAGGTCGATGATTATTCCACGCCGAATTGGCGCTGATGAAGTAAGTCCTCAACAATTTCAACAGAAGGCAGAGGCATTGTTGACCAAACATAGGACGATGGAGGATAGCCTTTTGATCAGGGAGGCGAAAAATGAGATTTTCTGGCAGGATATCGACATCAAAGGATTGGAACAATTCCTTATTCGTTCAAAGAATGAGGATGTAAGACTGGTACATACCAAGGTGAGTATCCCCTCAAAGATTGGGATGAGTCTCTTCATGTCAGCATTCGAAGATCTTCTTTCGATGCGCACTAGAGCCTATCTGATCAATGATATGGATCCAAAGATACTGATGCGTTTACTTGGCCGTAGATCCTTGGCAACTGATTTGGAAGGCGACCAATTGGACAATTACTATCTGGATAAGGTGCCAATTCCCGATGGCCCAAGCAGTTTGTTACACTTGATGGAACATGGGGGCGGGTTGTCTAGAGAATTATCCAATCCATTGTACAAAGAGAAACTCAAGGATCTGGACAGTGGGTTGATTCGACAGTGGGTGGAAGAACTCGCTGCTGATGGACTGGTTACTAAGGTGGATGGCACTGGAAATACAGACATCGATGGAAAGTGGTTCAGTCAATACATGGCTGAGATTCATGGAACTTTGGGAGTTCTAGCCAGTAATGGTGGACGTGAAATTGATGATTTGAGAGATTTGTATGCAGGAGGTTTGAACTTCCAGATAGCAGATGGATTCGAGGGCACGAAGGTCGTATCCTGGAAGGATTGCGCAATCGGAGATGCACACGAGGCTCTTCGCGTCAAGATTATTGAGATGCTTGGTAGTGAAGGCCCTCAAGTGACCAAGGCGATTACAGATCGTTTACCATTCCCTGAAACTCAGATTGAAACTATTCTGCACGAGTTAGAGATTCGCAATGTGATTTCCGTCGGCTTCTTCCGCCAAACGGATGATGCTGAATTCATCCTCAAGGTCGATGAGCATAGAATAACTGGCGGTGAAGAGGAAGTCATAGAATATCGTTCATTACAGAATTTAGTACTTCAGAAGTCATTCACAAAACACAAGGATCTCTTTACAGCATTCGATGACCATGTATTATTCCAGAAGCAACAAGAATTGTTGTATCGTGTTGAGGATTTCAGATTTGCAGACTGGAAGGATTTGCAATTGGATTCGGATGTTGTGATGGGCAGGTTGTTGCACAATAGAATCGGATATACCACAATTACAAATCTCCCTATGTTACTGGGCCTTAGGCCAGAACCGTGGTTGAATACACTGGACCGAGAGTTGTTGACCAAGATCCAACCTGGTGAATTGATTACCAGACAGGAAATATTGAGGGATTATCCGAAGGGAGATGAGCATAAGGCTCTACAAAGGGATTTGAAAAATAGTCTAGCTAATCTTGAACGTCAATTGGTTGTAGTGAAGCAGTTCGAAGAGCGAGAGGGTAGACGTAGAAGAATGACGTATTATCGAAGAGTTGTAGAAAAGCCAATGGATTTCGAGGAAGCGCTCATTGAATTGATACGAAGAATCGGACCAGTCAAATCTCATACTCTCAGATTCTATGTGTCTCATTCTGTGGAATTGCTATCCATGGCCTTGATGAATCTTGAGGCTGAGGGTAAAGTTACTAGAGTATATGCACTTCAGCCTGAAGTGACTGACTTCTATTGTGTGCCCGAAGAAGCGCGCAGACTGAAAACACCCACGAGAGAAGATCGTTCGCTACGTATTCTAACTCAATCTGATCCATATTGTTCACGATTCATCTGGGAGGTTCGCTCCAAACTCAAGACCGGTTGGTATCTTCCTGTTTTCAAGGGAGTTGACCCAATTGGCAAGATACTGATGTATAGAGTCAATGACTATTTGGAAATCAAGGATTTACATGTTCCCTTTGCCTATCTTGATGAGTTCTGTAAAGCCTTTGAGATACTTCTCGATAATTGGGGTGATCAGTTGATTGATGTTGCTGTCATGTCGGCATTCAATGGAGAGGCTATCAGTGAACTCGATGAAACATCGATGAATGCACTGGGACAGATCGGCTTCAAGTTGGCTGGAGATAGACTCATCCGCGGCGGCATAATTGATCCAAAACCCCGTGAGTTGGCCGAAAGAGCACTGTTCTACAAACATCACCTCCATCAATCGTCGCGTTTGGAGAATGAGACTCAAGCCCTGTCTACTGTGAATGAAGTGAGAGATGATTTCGCTTTACGGGGAAGAAGTGAATTGTATCGAGTGGATCTGAAGAGCATGGCTACAGCAAATCAATTACACATGGGTATCAATCTCAGAGGCCATCAGGTTTGGGCTTCATTGGACTACTTCAGAGAACTCGTCTCATTGAGAGGTATTGAGCCAGATGAAGACCTATGGGATGTGTTGGAATTCTTTGATAATAATTCAGATCCTTCACTGTTCATGGAAAGAGCTGCGATGAAGAGAGCAGCATTCAGGAAACTAATCCAACCACTTCTTCGTTCCGGACATTTGGTTCAAGATTATCGTTCAGGTTTCAAGACTGTTAATCCAATCGCTAATTCAGACCGCGCAGTTCTACGCAAGGAATACCTGCGGAAGATGGTTGAGGAATTCCCAATTCTTACACTGAAACAATTCCAGCGCCTTGCTGGAACACCATTCAAACCAGAAGAGATCAAATCAGTTCTTCAGGAATTTGAGACTGATGGCACTTTGATCAAAGGGTTCCTAATTCACGACCTTCATGAGGTTTGTTGGGGTCGCAAAGAATTACTTGAAGAAGCAGACTCAATTCCTCCAATCAGAGATTTTGTCCTTCCGCCTTCTGATAATCTTGCTCCATATTTTGCAGATATTCTACGCCAAAGATTCGGCTTCGGTTCGGCATATTTAGTATTCAGGAATGCAGAACCAGTTGCTGCTTTCAAAGCCAATACCAGAGAGAAAATAATCGAAGTGACTGATTTTGTCGGTGAAGAGAGTGGATGGAGAATTGTCAAGGAATTCGCTTGGGAGCATCAAATGCCATTGAAGACAGACCTCAGGATCATGGGGAAGAGAGTTCGTTGATTGATATCTCGCATCTTGTGTCTTGCCCCATGTCTTGAATGCGCAAGATTATTCCACTAGTGATAATAGCGGAGTTCATGCTACTCAGCCTTCGCTCCGCTGCAGCGACCTCTCTACTTCTCGTATTTCTTATGCTTCTGCAGCCAATGGCGTCTATTTCTGGCACCTCTGTCATTCCTCCTTCAAGCGATGACTACTTTATTTCTGCAAGAGAGGAAGGCTCCAATAACAGCAGTGAGACATTCGCCACCTTGGACGTACTTGCAACACATCAAAATGCAGCAAATGGGCATACATATCATCTGCTTGAACCAGGAAATAGAAGTTTGAGTGCAGAAGTTGCACAATCCCTTGGAGGAGAATTGGTTTCTGTTGATGATTCAAGTGAGAATCAGTGGATAGTCTCCACATTCACTTCTTGGAATGGGACACCGCGAAATCTATGGATAGGTCTTTCTGATTCCATGAAGGAAGGATTCTGGCAATGGGATGCAACCCAACCCAGTTGGTATCGAAACTGGGCACGATTAGAACCTACTATGAATAATGGTGAGGATTTTGTCTATATTTCGTCGCAGCCAATCAGCAATGAGGTTGAGATAGGGCAGTGGATGGATTCGGTTGAAGAACCGGAAGGATTGGTGATTCATGGATTGGTAGAAGTTGGAGGCGGGCTTGATCATGCTGTCTATTTCCCACAACCCATGGAAGAAGAGCCTGAAGCATATGGAATGATCTCCCAGGTAGAAGAATTGAGTGTCGGAGATTCACTGACAATGGAAGTTCGAGTCATGCCGGAGAACCTCGAGGGCACTCGCTTCATCATGATGAAAGGGGACTATGGATGGGGAATGCAATTGACTGATGGAGTGCTTCAATATGCCAATGATTATGCCATCAGAAATCATCCTGCTGCAGAAGGAGTCGTGCTTGTTGAGAATGAATGGGCTCATCTTGCTATCACAGTCGTTGAAGACGTAGGAGGTGCTTTCTATATCGAGGGCCAATGGGTTGCGAATCTCAGTGCTGAAGATGCAGTAATTCCGAGTGGAGATTTTGGTAGTAATTCTTGTTATCAGAGTGGGGCTGATTGTGACGAGTTCTATGTTGCACGACAAGGTGCTGGATGTGTCTGTAACCATTATTCTGGCGCACTGGATGATATCAAGGTCTGGAATCGTTCACTATCCGCCCAAGAGGTTTCTGATTCCTATATTGGAGCCATCGACCCGGCAAGTGCTAATGATACACTATTCCTTGAACTGACGTTCAACGAAGGAACTGGGAATTCCTCTTTCGATGAGGCGCAGAATCTGAAGATTGAATTGTTCAATACCGTTTGGGTTGACCTCGATGGAAATGAATTGAACAACCCTAAGCAATTGTTCAATGATGATGAGATGTGGGATTTGTCTGGCAAAGAAGGATCTCAACAGATATTCTGGATAGAGATTCCTGAAAGAGTACAATTCCTGAATGTTCAGTTCTGGGGATGGGACGGTCAGGCGCTCATGTATGTTCGCCGTGGTGCTATTCCAACAGAGAGTAGTAACGATTACGCTTCCAGTCAGAATAATCGCGGTGAAGATATTGATTTTGGCTGGGGTAACGGATTTTTTGCATGGCCTGAAGCGGGTGTATATTGGATAGTTGTGGAAGGACAATCACAATTCGATCATTATTCCTTGAGTGTTTGGTGGAATCAGTTACCTCCACCACCACCATTGGAGCAGATGACTCAATTACACGATGGCATTCCAGTGCCTGATCAGGATATCGGCAGTAATCAGGTATCCTACTATTATGTTGATGTGACTGAACCAATCGATGTCATTGAGATCAGTACTTATGGCGGCAATGGAGATGCAGATTTGTACGTTGCATATGATACAGACCCTACTGAATGGAGCGGAAATGGAAACTGGTGGGGAGAAGGTGGAATTGCAATAGGAGGTCGACAAGGACAACCCGGTGGCGGCGGTCAAGGAAGCGGTGATACTTCTAGTACACAGGGCGAGGAGAAATACGCCTCATCTGCAGGTCCGAGCAATGATGAAAAAGTCACAGTATATGGTCCAGTAGAAGGTATTTGGTGCATTGCAGTTGAAGCCTTTGAGAAGGTCAGCGATTTGACAATTGTTGCTAGATTCACTTATCCTCCCGCCAAAGCGGACCCAATCAATTCCATCGAACTAGAACCTGGAGTAACCTATTCGCCAGTCGATGGAAACGCTGAATCAGATCGCCATTTCCACATCAATGTCACTAATTCAGTTGAACGATTAGAAGTTCAATTACAGGGCGGTGAGGGTGATGCAGACCTGTATGTGAGTTTTGATGAAATCCCAAGTCGTGAAGAACACCATTTGCATTCGGCTACTTTTGGAAATTCTGAATTCACCTCTGTGGATATGCCGATATCAGGAACCTATCACATTCTAGTCACGGGATGGGGTCAATTCAATGATGCAACAATTACCGCTTCTTTCAAGGAAGCCAGCGATTATGTTCCCGAAATATTACCTATCAGGCTATTCAATGAAGAGCCGGTTCACAACCTTCGAGCGATGGAGGGTGATGAATTGTCATTTTACATAGAACTCGATGATGGCATCGATTCTTTGTCTGTCATGTTGAGTTCTGGAAATGGAAATCCAAATTTGTTTGTTGAAAATGCTGATGATGATTGGCAATCAACCCGGCAAGGCGTTTGGGAAACAGTTTGGATCGAGACTCCTGATCAAGGCCGATATGACATCTCTGTTGTGGCTGCCAGAGATTTTGAGGGAACTTCCATAACAGCATCGTGGTATGATTGGAATGAACCAGATATTCCAGACATTCCAAAAGATATCATGGTTGACTGTAAAGAGACTGCTGATTTCATGATGGAATTGATTGATCTGAACTCCGACGGAGTCTTGGATATGGATGAACTGTGGTCGATGGATTCGAACCAGAATCCTGATTGGGGAGATGGTTGGGAAGATGATTGGGATATTGT
>CAXRJY010000221.1:0-4400 GCA_964230915.1 Candidatus Poseidoniaceae archaeon
TTCATCGATGAGAATTTCAAACACTTCAATGCTGGTGAGTTACAACGTTGTGCTGAATCGCTGTCCGAATTCATTTCCAACGGTGGCAGACTGATGCTGACTATGGCTGGAGCCTTGTCTACAGCGGGTATCGGCCGCACCCTTGCTCCTGCAATCCGTTCAGGATTGATACACGCGATATGCTGTACTGGAGCCAACCTTGAGGAAGACCTCTTTCGGGCATTGCAAAAATCAGATTCTCCCAGATATAATTGGCGAAGTTTGAGCGCTGAGGATGAAAAGAATATCGAAAATCGAGTTACTGATACCAGTATCCCAGAGCAAATCATACGCGAAGCAGAAGAATCAATGATAGGAGTCTGGAAAGAATCCGAAGTAGCATTACCCCCGCACGAATACCTCTACAGGATATTGCCCGAAAAGAAAGATAGTTGGTTATCTGCGGCAAGAGAGATGCAAATTCCAGTATTCACTCCTGGTTGGGCGGATAGCACGCTTGGCAACATATTCTCTGCTAGACTCATAGATGGAACTCTAAGCAACTCAGCAATCATTCGTAATGACCTAGACAGAATGACTGACCTTGCAGAATGGTACTGTTCCAATGATGCTCCCACAGGGTTTCTACAAATCGGGGGAGGTATTGCTGGGGATTACGCCATCTGCGTAGTTCCAATGCTCATTCAAGACTTACAGAAAGATGTTCCATTGTGGTCTTGGTTTGCACAGATCAGCGAATCCCGTCCATCCTATGGTGGCTATTCAGGTGCACCGCCGAATGAGAAAATAAGTTGGCAGAAATTGGCAGTCAATACCCCAAAGTTTGTGATTGAATCGGATGCCACCATAGTACTACCATTATTGCTACAATACATCTTGGATTCTCAAAATTGACTATATGATGCCTAATTTCGTAATTGGACGATAACATGCAGATATCCCCCTTTGAGTTCGTCACCGTCTTCTATTCGGTAATCCTCGGTCTAGCCCTGACGCACATATTCCGTGCGGTATCAGATCTCTATGAAATCCGCGAGCGTGTTGAGACTTATTGGCTCAATTCACTGTGGGTAGTGACTGTGATAATGTGGTCTATTTTTCAGTGGTGGGGACTATGGGAACTCTCGGAGATTCTTACTAAGTGGAATTACCTTCAATACTGGATCATGGTGACAAATTTAGCCTCGATCTATTTCTTTACCACTCTAGTATTGCCTAAAGCAACCGATGAGGGTACCATCAATCTACGTGACCACTACTATTCTGTTCATACAGCATTCTTCATTATCGTAGCATATTCGCTTTACAGCTCGTCTATGATTAATTTCTACTTGTTTAGCAAGCCCTTGATTTCTATCGAAGTCATCGCTCCATTCGTTGTGGGTTGTTTGGCATTGGCTGCGGCATTCGTGAAGACGCAGAGATATCACCAAATTATTGGTATATTGATTCTAATCATCTTCCTTAATTTCCAATTGTCTGATACATTGGTAATCGAATATACTCCTTCTTGATACCCCTGAAAAAGATATTTTGAGGGATTAAGCACGGGAACTATTGAGAATAAGTCGCAAGAGTGCGCTTATTGTATTGAAATCAATCCATGTGCCCTGCAAGCCATTGGCCAAGCGCTGCAGCGTCCATCATTCCAGTTCGCTGCTCAACTACGTTACCATTGTGGAATAGAATCAGGTTGGGGATAGAACGAACCCCCATACGGCCTGCATTCATCTGATCAGTATCGGTGTTCACCTTAGCGATGACCAAATTTTCTCTCTCTCCCCCTACTGTGTCAAGTGCTGGAGCAATCATTTTGCAAGGACCACACCATGGAGCCCAAAAATCGACTAAGACCCACTCATTATCGCTGACTACTGAATCGAACTCTGCATCTGAAACTGCTATTGGCGCTGCCATCTTCTCACCTGTACAACTCGCTAGGGAAGGGGGCACTTCAACCCTTTCTTGAAGAATTGAGAGTGCTCTTTTGGCAGCAATCACTATGAGCAAAAAGCCAAGCAAGGTATTCGGAGGCAGCCAATTGATTATCGCGCCGAGTGTTCTGACCGCCAATCTTGCTGGACTTGCCAAGGCTTGTACGGAAGCGGTTGATGCTGGTCTAGATTGGTTGCATCTCGACGTTATGGACGGAAATTTCGTACCAAATCTAACCTTTGGGCCTCCGGTAATCAAGGCACTGAGAGAGGCATTAGGAGATGGGCCAACCTTTGATGCTCACTTGATGATCGATAATGCTGAGGAATCTTGGGAACAATACGTCGATGCTGGCTGTAACCATCTCTCTGTTCATGTGGAAGCTGTCAGCCACCTGCATAGGTTGTTGTCGGCGATAAGAGCACGCGGTTGTGGAGCAGGTGTGGTCCTTAACCCTGGAACTCCGGTTCAAGCAGCCCTTGAAGTGCTTCCTGAATGTGACTTGGTTCTAGTCATGAGCGTAAATCCTGGATTCGGCGGACAATCGTTCATCCCTACCGTAGAAGCAAAGATTCGCACCTTGAGAAAGGCCATAGATGAGCAAGTAGCAAATGGTGGAAGACAAGTGCAATTGCAGATTGACGGCGGTGTGAAATCGCACAATATCGCTATGCTTCAAGAATGGGGAGTCACCAACGCGGTGGTTGGTTCCGGCTTATTCAACTCGAATGCCAGTGTTGCAGATAATCTCGCGACTATCGATGCAGCGTTACAATGAGGTCTTCGGATGTCTCACAGGATTCTCCTGTTGACGCTATTGCACCCACTTCCTGATAATCCTGCAAGAGGATCTTTTGTTGCAGACAGAGCAAGGCTACTTCGGAAAATGGGCCATGAAGTTCGGGTAGTCAACGTCTTACCGCGTATGATGAAAATGCATGAGCAGAGAAGGTCAACAATGCAAGGGGTTGCAAAGGCCCCTCGGCGTTTTGAATACGAAGGAAATGAGGTCTTAGTGGTCAGATATACTGCCTTTCCAGAACATCCTCTGCCGAGGTGGACTGCATCTTCAATCAGGCGCCGAGCAAAGAAAGTAGAGAAGTGGTTGGATGACTGGCAGCCTGATTTGATCAGCGTACATACGATATGGCCGGCGGCTGAGTTGGGACGTTCATTGGCTGAGCAGTGGAATATTCCATGGATGGCGACCGTTCATGGGCATGATTTCTCGGTTGGGTTGGGTGCAAAGCAAGGAAATAGAATTCGCGAACTATGCAAAAATACCGATGCTCTCGTCGTAGTGAGTAATGTTCTTGATGGTATAATCGAATCCAGCCGCGTTATTCCTTGTCACATTGAAATTCCTGAAGAGAGCCGAAACAAGGTGGCTAGGTGGCACGGCCGTTGGCGACGCGGAGAATTGGATATTCTGTTTCCAGCAAATGCTAGAAGGCCTGAGAAGAATCATCTATTGGCATTGAGAACTGGACGTGAACTGGAAACTAGAGGCTGGAGAGTGAAGATAGGAGATCTTCCAAATGTTCCCCGCAATGTGGTTCATGACCGTATGGTCGCCTGTGACCTTGCATTGATCACGAGTAGCAGAGAAAGTGGCCCCTTGGTTGCACGAGAAGCCGTAGCTTGTGGCTTGCCAGTTGTGTCAACCGATGTAGGAGACTTGAGCGAATGGCTTCCTGAAAGGTGTATTGGCGAAGCAACTCCAGAATCTCTAGCCGATGCGGTGGAGGCGACATTAGAGAACGAAGTCGATGACATTGTGCTTCCAGAAAAATTCGAGGCTGAATCGGTAAGCGAGGAGTTAGAGAAGATTTTCACTCTGCTTCTGGAATAGTTTTGACCCACGGCTTTTCAAAATACCAAGGAGTCAAACTGAGCAATATTCCAATCGTCAAGGACAACATGAGTGGCACCTTGCCAATGACTCCCAAGTAAGGAATTATGACCGCTGCCAACAATGCCGCGGCAATAATCACTACCTGTATCGGTGGTCCGTCAAAGCCGGTGTTTGAATGCAAGATCGAGAAGAAAAGAAGTGATATTGCGGTGGCAAGGCTTGAGATGATGGCACCCATCAATCCCCAATATGGAATTGTCAATACTGCACTTACTGTGCCGACGGTTGCTGCTTCGGCCAGCATGAGAGTGAATAACCAAGGGCGCGCTCCAGCGCATACTTCAACGTAAGTCGGGGCAGCCAACATTGTGACCGCCCAACCCCCTAGCAATAGAAGGAATATCTCGAAAGCGCTCATTCCAAGGCTTCCATCATTGTATTGTTCTGGGAATGCAACTGGGAGCATAAACCAAACCAATAATGCTCCAAAAACCATTCCTGGGGGAATCAACAGATTGCAAATTCTGCGAGCTTTTCTGACTTCATACAGAGTGCGCTGGGGTTCGTTTCGTGCGTCCCCCAATATTGGAAGAAAGGCAGCCCTCAGAGC
>CAXRJY010000222.1:0-3388 GCA_964230915.1 Candidatus Poseidoniaceae archaeon
GCCGCCGCCGGACTTGGTGTGCAAATCGACGATAAAGAAAGATGACGGCACTCTCCACAGGGTCCAACAATCATTGCTTGGCAACTTCATCTGGCAATGGGTTCTTGAGTAGAAGGTCGGCCACAGCCTTTCCCAAAGTGGTTGTAAAACATGGCTGGTCCGCTCAAAGAGAAGTTACAAGCGATGGCGCAACCGATGGAGCACAGTGCGGAAGAAGAGATTTGGGAAGTGGTAAGATCTTGGTTGGTTATTTCAAGAATCACATGCTTTGTTGCAATGATTGCACTAGCAGAATTACTTGATGATTTGATGATGGCAGGCTTATCGGTCAGCCTGTGGTCGTTGATTATTGGAATCCCAGTATTTGTCATTCTTTCAATCGCCATAATTTGGGGCGACCGTTGGATGAAGAAATACCTTGAAGAGAACCTGAAGGGAGAAGTTGACAGAGTTCATGGAAGACAATCTCAATTGAACACTCCAGGACTCGATAATGGAAGGACTGAGGTATTGCTACACCCCATTCATCAAAGACAGTAATCAAACATCAAACTTGGTAGCCTGGCCTGTGGTTTGTTCCAAATCTCCAGTTTGTACTGCCCAAAGGTCTGCATAGACTCCGTCGGCAGCCAATAACTCGTCGTGACTGCCGCGCTCAACAACTACTCCTTCTACCAACACAAGAATCGTATCAGCATCACGAATCGTGCTCAGACGATGTGCTACTGCTACCGTCATCCTACCATCCTTGAACTCGTTGAGATTGCGTTGAATAATCTCCTCAGTACGAGTATCAACCGCACTGGTTGCCTCATCAAGAATAAGTAATGGAGGACGGCGCAATAGTGCTCTAGCCAAGGAAATCCTCTGCCTTTGCCCTCCAGACAACTTAACTCCCCTGTCACCAACCACGGCTTGGTATCCACCTACCAATTCGTTGATGAAATCATGTGCTCCAGCCAAGCGGGCTGCCTCCTCAATTTCTTCTTGCGAAGCAGACTGATCTGAATATGCGATATTTTCCTTGACGGTACCATGGAAGAGATAGACATCTTGACTAACGTAACCAATCTGTTTGCGCATACTAGACAAAGTCAATTCTTGCAGGTCATTGCCGTTCATCGTTGCGATTCCAGAATCGGGTTCATAATATCTCAAGAGTAACTTGACGATAGTGGATTTACCTGCTCCAGTAGGACCGACGATACCAACTGACTGATTCTTCTTCAATTCAAACGATACTCCGTTCAGGACTTGTTGCCCTTCAGGATAACCAAAGTACACATTTTCGAAAGATATCTGCTCAGCTCTTCCTTCCAAAGCAGTTGCTGATTCCTTGTCGACAATTGTCGCCTCAAGATCGATCATTGCAAAGATTCTCCTTGCACTGGCCTCGCTCTTCTGGATTTGATTGACTAACATTCCAAGGATGAATAGAGGCATTGACATCCTTGTCCTCATTAGAAGAAAGGTAACGAATTGGCCCGGTGTAATGTCTTCAGTCATTACCAACCATCCTCCAATGGATGCCAACAATGCGAATGCAAGACCTGCAATAACATAGATTCCAGGAAGGAACCTATTACGAATGACAGTAGCTTTCACCGCCGCATCCATATATGATCCAGACTCTTTTCCAACTCTCTGAGACTCATATTTCTCCGCATTGTAGGCCTGTACTACTCCCATCCCGGAGATGTTGTTTGCCAATACCGAATTGATGTCTCCAAAGGATTGACGTGATTCTCTGTATCGGCGCTGAACTCTGGTCGAGAAGAAATATACCAATGGGATGATGATTAGGATAGGAACGAATAGGATGACCGTCAATTTCCATGACATCCACATCAATATTGCAAAAGCAACCGAGAAGGTTACAATGATTCTGATTATCGAGGTAGAGGAATCTGAGAGAAAGTTCTCCAATTGGTTCACGTCAGCAGAAAGCACCGACATGATATCTCCCGTTTGCCGGTCCTCGAAGTATCTCATCTCCATCTTGATCAACGAATCAAAGGCTTGCATCCTGATATCGTGTTGAATGAATTGTGCCAATGTCTCCCAAGTGTAATTCGAAATTCCCTGAAAAATGGCTAAACCAGTGAAGGCCGCAAGAATCAGTCCGCCATACCAAACATATTCTCTTGGTTCAGTTATGGTTCCATTGAGTACTGCGTCTGTCAACAAACCCATCGCCACAAATGGCAACAAATCACAAGCTCTAGCACCCGCATTGGAAACTATACCAAGAATGAAACGGCCCTTGTATGGTTTGATGAAAGGCAAAACTCTCCACAGCTGCTTACCTAGAAACTGCTTGTCTCCCGATTCATCAACCCCGTCGTGTCGATTCCTCTCTTCGGGTTCAGCAATTGAAGTAGCGGTCACATCTGTGGCTTGAGCACTCCTGTTTTCAGTCTTGTGAACGTTAGTAGTCCAAGGAGTTGTGTAAGCCCAACCTTGATTGCCGAGTTGCTTTCTCATTCAACTATGAAGAGGGGCCAGAGAGTCATCCCATGCATCTTGCTGATGTTGCTAATGCAACCATTGTTGCCGTTGACACAATCAACGGAAATGTCAGAATCAGAAAAAATAGTAGAATTCAGTTCGTTAAATGACGAAATTAAGGAATTGTCCCGTATTGGAATCGAACCAATTCTAGATTTAGAACACGGGTGGGAGTCTCCTAATGGTGATAGTGAGGTTTGGCTAAGACACAGGGACGCAGGCGCCGTGGACATAGAAAAATGGAGTGAAGATGTTGTAGACGGATGGGTTGTTCTGCAGCACTCCTATCCTGTACCCAGCGAATGGCATGGCCAGTTGGCCGCTGCTGGCATAGAATGTCATTCATTCCTTCCACCTAGTGCATTTCATTGCAAGGTTAACAGTGTGGACCTAGATGAGTTAGAACGCCTTGATGTTCAATCTCTAATGAAAATAGACCCTACTGATCGAATACATCTTTCCTTGACACAACTATTGTTAGGAGAAAGAAGTCAACCCTTTGCCACCAAAGATTTGGTCACCGTTAATGTAGTGCTCTCGGGCAATGACTGGCCGGACTTGCCACACAAGCAAGGTTCCATGGTCATTCAACACAGCCACGATGGACGCTTTGCAACTGCAACTGCCAATACTCTAGGGATCTCCCTATTGGCCTCTCAACCAGAGATAGAGTGGATGGAACCACGACCAGTGTTTAGTATTCTCAACGACGTGGCCCAACACTGGATGGCAATCGATCAGATTTCAGATTCCAGCAATATCAGTGCATTGAACAGTAATTATGCTGCAGTTGACGGTTCTGGAATAATCGTTACAGTAGCCGATACCGGTATCGATAACGGGATAAATAATTCAAATATGCATGATGACTTCAGGGATC
>CAXRJY010000223.1:0-4436 GCA_964230915.1 Candidatus Poseidoniaceae archaeon
ATTGTCCCAACAGATAATCGAAAAAGAAGACACCAAGGAATGGAGGGAACAAGGGGTAGAGGGTCGATTGTCTCATTCACTCGTACATGGAATCACTGACCATATCGAGGACGATGTTGCTGAGGCATTTGAACTACTGAAAGAACCACTATTGGTCATAGAAGGCCCATTGATGGCCGGAATGGCGATTGTTGGCGAACTATTTGGTTCAGGCAAGATGTTCCTACCTCAGGTAGTGAAGAGCGCACGTGTCATGAAGAAGGCTGTAGCATGGCTGGAACCATACATGCAATCTGAGGGGGTTGAGAGAACCAGCCGTGCTGAGGTTGTATTGGCCACAGTGAAAGGTGATGTACACGACATTGGAAAGAATATCGTAGGCATTGTTCTGCAATGTAATGACTACAATGTGCACGACCTTGGAGTGATGGTTTCTTGTGATACGATTCTAGACAAGGCAGCAGAAGTTGATGCTGATATCATTGGACTTTCTGGTTTGATCACTCCATCTCTTGATGAGATGATGAGAGTGGCTGCAGAAATGAACCGAAGAGGAATGACCACTCCATTACTGATTGGTGGCGCCACTACCTCAAGACAACATACTGCTGTTCGTATTTCACCTGAATATGTGAATGAAGTGGTTCATGTAAGGGATGCATCACTGGTTTCTGCTGTGATTGGAGACCTACTTGACCCTGAGCGTAGAATCGCCTTCAACCAAAATCTGGTGATTGAAGAAGAAAGGCTTGCGGCACTTCACAAAAGGCGAATGTCAAACCCACTCCTCAATTTGGATAGAGCTAGAGAAAGAAGACCAGAACTGGATTTCACTCCTGAAACCATGGCTGAACCTGATAGTCTCGGCCTTGCCGAGGAAAAGATATCATTGCAGGAAGCCGCAGAACATATCGATTGGACATTCTTCTTCACTGCTTGGGAGATGAAAGGACGTTATCCTGCTATACTCGATGACCCAGAAAAGGGAACTGTTGCTCGGGAATTATTCAACAATGGTTTGGAGATGCTCAATCAAGTGATGCAAGATGAACAAATGAAAATCACTGCACTGAGAGGATTTTGGCCTGCTTACTCAGATGGAGATGACATTCTTGTAAACTCTATCGAAGGAGACTCTGAACTTGGAAGGTTCACCATGCTTCGTCAACAAAGAGACCATGCGGACTCGAACAACTTCAGCCTCAGTGACTTTGTTGGCAGTAAAGGGCTTGGAGACCATATTGGTGCCTTTGCAGTTGCAGTTCATGGTGCTGAAGAACTTGCTGAAAAATATGAGAGGGATAATGATGACTATTCAGCCATTATGGTCAAGGCCATTGCCGACCGGCTTGCTGAAGCAAGCGCTGAGATACTCCATTCAAGAGCCCGAGCAGCATGGGGATTCCCTGACCCAGAAGGCGTTGAACTGGAGTGGCTGTTGAAAGAGGAATACCGTTCGATTAGACCAGCATTCGGTTACCCAGCCTGTCCTGACCACAGCGAGAAAAGATTTCTGTTTGAACTCCTCAAGGCTGAAGAACACGGCTTTATTTTGACAGAATCATGTGCTACCCATCCCGCAGCAAGCGTTTCTGGCCTGTATCTCGCTCATCCTGAGGCACATTATTTCGCAATCAATCGAGTGGATGAATCGCAGGTCATGGACATCTCCAGGCGCAAAGGAACTTCGCGTAAAGATGTTGAATATTGGTTGGCTTCAATAATTGATTATGATCCTGACTAGACTCAGTGTCTGGAATGGTACTTTTCCAGTAATCCTTCCTCAACTGAAGATTCGGAAATATGCCAGAATGATTGTATCATAACTTCAACGCTTGAAGCGTAGAATCACCAGATGCCCATTTCCATCAATGCATCTTCTGAAGCATGAGTCTTAGGATCCCATCGCGGAGCCCAAACCAGATTGATGTGAACACTATCCAATCCCTCAGTGCTCAAAGCAGCACGATGTGCTGCAGCCATTATTTCAGCAGCAGCAGGACAACCAGGTGATGTCAGGGTCATATCGACCTCTGCATGTATGCCAGCATCTGTATCCGAGAAACGAACTTCATAGACCAGACCAAGGTCAATTATCGATATGTCCAATTCGGGATCCACGACACTCTCAAGAGCCGTTCTGACCAGCGCCTCGTCAACCATCCAAACCCTCCAGTGAAGCCGCTTCTTCCTGCACCTTCTTGAACATATTCAGGAAACCGTTGGCGCGATTTGGAGATAATGCAGATGATAATCCCATTTCTTCAACAAACATTGGAGAGAATGCAATGACTTCGGAAATGCTGAGTCCTTCCAGCGCAACTGCCGTGATGGCTATCAATCCCTGAACTATCTTTGAATCCGCAGCACCTCTTAGATGGAATCCTCCATGTTCGTTGAGCCCGACCATGATATGCGCCTCAGACTGGCAACCATGCACTTTCGTTCTCGCAGTCCACTCACCCGGTGGTAATTCATCGACTTGTTCGGATAACTCGAACAGCAACTCATATCGTTCATTTGCATCGAATGCTTCGGTGAAATCTTCGATGATCGTGGACAAGGCTTCTGACCAATCTCCTGAATCTGAAGGTGTTTCAGTTCCCATTAGATGACCTCCTCTCAAGAATACCTTTCACAGATTCTTCGTGTTGCTTCAACAAAGGCGCTTGCTTCTTCTTGGGTATTGTACAACCAGAATGAGGCCCTGTTGGTAGCCGCGATATCAAATCGGCGCAAAAGAGGTTGAGCACAATGATGTCCAGTCCTGACAGCAAAACCTTGCGCATCCAACATCGTCGCCAGGTCATTGGCATGCATTGTTTCATGGAGGAAAGAAACTACTGCCCCATCTCTATCAGCATGTCTTCCGAAAACCCTCATCCCTGGGATTGAACGAAGTGAATCCGCCGTGAATCGGGCTAATTCCAACCCATGTTCATGGATACTATCGACATCCCACTTTGCCAGCCAATCTATGGCTGCCCCCCAACCTATTGCCTCAGCGATTCTTGGAGTGCCTGCCTCAAATCTGTGTTCATTCTCTTGATAGGTGGAGTAGTCAAAATGAACCTCTCGAATCATGTCTCCACCACCCATGAAGGGTTGCATCTGCTGGAATGAATCCTCATTGATGAGCAAGATACCTATTCCTGTTGGCCCTCCCATCTTGTGTGCAGATAAGGCAAGGAAGTCCACTTTAGATGAATCAAAACCAATTCTGTCATGAGGGGCCGCCTGTGCAGCATCAATGAGTATCTTGGCACCAACTTGATGCGTCAATTCAACCATCTGTTCGATAGGGTTTCTAACGCCTAGTACATTCGAGGTATGTACAGCACCAACCAGACTCGCTCCCTGTACAGCGACTTCAAATGCCTCCATATCTAATTCATAGGACTCAAGATCGAATGGAACCCAACGTAATTCCACTCCAATCTCCTTGGCCAACATCTGCCAAGGTACGATATCAGCATGGTGTTCCATCTCTGTCAACACAACTACATCTCCCTCATTCAAGTTGACCTTGGCCCATGACTGAGCAACTAGATTGATCGCCTCGGTTGTTCCAGAGGTGAAAACAACTCGAGATTCATCGGCGCCGAACCAACTTCTAATCTTCTCTCTGCTCTCCTCAAAACCAACGGTTGCTTCTTCGGCCAATGTATGTGCTGAACGGTGAACATTGCTGTTCGATGTACGATAATATGTCGACATCGCATCGATTACCTGTTGTGGTTTTTGGGTAGTGGCAGAATTGTCCAGATAGACCAGTGGCCTACCTCCTGACATCTCTCTTTTCAATATCGGAAAATCCATTCTGGCTGCATCTACATCCAACCTTACGGGGGTTGGCCATTGGGATGGAGACCACGTCATCACTCTTGCGCGGAAGGCTGACCTTGAAGAACCATCGCTTGTGTTCTCAAATCACTCAAGCAAAGCACAATCGAGATGAATGGTCAATCTGCCACGTAACCAATCTACCAGTTTCCCACTATCCAAGTCTCGCATGGCATCGATGAGGAAGCCTTCCACAACAAGATGTTGGGCTTCTTCAGGGTCTAGACCTCTGCTCTCCAGATAGAACAATTGTCCAGGGTCAATAGGTGCACTGGCAGCTCCATGTGCAGCGCTTACATCATCCGCAAGAACCTCTAACTCAGGAATAGATTCAGCCCTCGCATCAGGCGAAAGCAGGAGATTACGGAAGATCTGCGAGGCGTTTGAGCCATCGGCTCCTTTAGCGATTCTCAACTGTCCGGTGGAAACTCCACGGCTGGAATCATCGCAAGCACTGTGCAATACAACTCTGCTGACATTGTTTCCATGCACATGATCTATCTCAAGATGGTGATCATCAACCCTGTCTCCAAGGCCATGGCTTGCAATCAACTGCTTGATGGTCGAGCCCTGCACTATTCTTGAACGAAGGT
>CAXRJY010000224.1:0-4234 GCA_964230915.1 Candidatus Poseidoniaceae archaeon
ACTACCTGCAGTATGTAACGCAGTTTACGATGCCATTGGAATCCGACCTGATGAACTACCATTGACCCCGGATAGAGTGCACAAGATGATTGAAAAGAAGTGCAAGGAATTCGGAGTAGAAGACCCACTTGATTTGCCAAATCCATCATTTGAACCATCACCCCTACAGCAGAAAATATCTGATAGAGCAGAAGAACATGCTGAGAGAGACTTGCAGCGAGACCTACTGAAAGACAGGTCTCCATATGTCAATGGAGTATTGTTCGGCTTCGATCCTGAATTGCCACTCATTGAACAGGATGAAGGTTGGAGAGAAGCGATAACACCTGAGCAAGAAGATCTGGTTGACGAAGGAAAACGAGCGGCAAGGGCATGGAAGCATGTCGAACGCAGGCACAGGAGTGATGAATGATGCGGATGCCTCCCTTCGTTCTGCATTCTCCTAAGAGTATCACTGAGGCGATGAGCATCGCTGAGACCTTGCTCGATATTGGCGAGGATTTTGATTGGATATCTGGCGGAACGGACCTTCTTCCAAATTACAAGTGGCATCTCAATGCAAAACCAAGCGTGATATCATTGGCTGGAGTCGAAGAGATGAACAAATTGAGTGAAACTCACATTGGCGGAATGGTCAGGCTGCATGACCTCGCAAATGACGAATCCACACATCCATTGATTCGTCAAGCAACCCTGACGATTGCTTCTGTCATGATCAGGCGTTCAGGAACAGTTGCTGGAAACATCTGTCTGGATACTCGATGCTTCTGGTTCAACCAGACCGAAGAATGGCGCAGGTCTATCGAATGGTGCTACAAATGCGATTGCGACACCTCTGCTGATTGCCGAGTCATCCCCAATCAGAATACCTTGTGCGTAGCCACTTACCAAGCAGACCTTGCCCCAGTATTGATGTGCTTGAATGCAACAATCCATCTTGTCTCTCCTACCGGTTCTCGTTCAATGCCGATTGAAGAGTTCTTTGAACTCGATGGCATCAAGAGAAACGTCCTCCAACCTGGAGAAATCGTTTCACATGTCTCCTTACCAGAAGAGGCAAAGAATTGGTCAGGTTCATACCGTAAACTCAGGCTCAGAGAATCTTGGGATTTCCCCGAAGCAGGGGTTGCAGTAGCATGGAATGGCAGTAATGACTCATTACAAGGCCTAAGAGTGGCGACCACGGGTTGTGAATCAATACCAAGATTGCATCTTGAAGAAGCCGCTTCAGTTTTAGCAACTTGGAATGGAGAGCAGAGTGTCAAGGAACTGGGGCAAGCAGTTCGAGCAGTGGTAAAACCGGTGAACAATACTTACTTCCCTCCCTCCTACCGCCGCAAGATGCTGCCAGTACTGGTGAAGAGGGCATTTTCAGATTTGTTTGAGGAGGTTTGAATCATGAGAAACAGGATGATTTTGGTTTCAGTCATGCTGATTATACCAATGCTTTCTCTATCCACTCCACCTGTATCCGCTCAAGTTGAAGCTCCGTCATGGGAGATTGGCTGGGTGGAAGACCATTCAGATGCTGTTCTTCTGACTTCAATCGGGGACAAGAATTCAAACGATTGGTGGGACAAAGGAGGGACGGCCAGTCTTGAATTCTACATCGAGAACACAAGAATGGTCGAGGTAACAATAAATCTTGAGTTTGAAAGTGACCATGAAGATGAATTTGGTTGGGTTGAAGTTGATCTGGATGAAAGTGTAGTAGTTCCAGGGCAATCGAACAAGACTTTCTCGGTTTCTATAGAGGTTGGTGCATTGAATGATGTCGATGAAGGAAGCATACATGAATTGAGAATAATTGCACAAGAGGATGCTCTATTCTCTACTACTCCTCAGATTATTGAAGTCGACACGAAAGTGCCTAGAGTTGCTGTCATGACTGCTGATGTCATCAACGAAGGAGTGCCCTTGATGGCTGGCGATTCAGTGAACATGAAAGTTGAGATAACGAATCTCGGAAACAAGAATGATGGCTTGGTGAATACAGATACGAAATTGACGATCGATGGCTGTCCCCAATTGAATGCAGAAGCCGAGACCAGTCTATTCGAAACCATTGAGCCAGAAGAGACGGTTGAGGGTGAATTCGTGGTTTCGGCCTCTTCAAGTCATCCATCCAAATCCTGCGTCATCACCTTCCGTTCTGAGTCAGCAGGACTTGCAAGTGTCACCGACAGTATAGAACTCGAAGTTCGGTCTTCTTCCTCAACCTCATCAACAAATAACGGCGGAACTGGTGGTGGAGATGATCCTGTAGGAGGCGATGGAGATGCTGAAACCGAGGATGAAGTACGTGCCAATTTCCTGAATTCTATTTCTGTGCTCTCAAGCCTTGGAATTATTGCCCTTGCGGCCTTAGTTCGGCGTTTTGATACTAATTGTATTGAATAGATACCTTTGCAACGACATGACCAGTAGTGGGCAACCTATTTGAGTGGTATTTTGCTCGGCGGAGCATCGTTGTCTGAACATCGTCAATAACGCAGGTGGGAACATATGTCAGAAACCAAAGAAGGTATCCGTTTGGAAACTTGGCTTGGCGTAGGTCTCGTTGTATCGATTCTTCTCTCAACATCTGTTATTCTTCTAGCCAGTAGTGATAAACAGACAGTCTACAGTGCATATGTGACTGAGGCTGATGGAGATTATCAACATCAACAACTGGGTGAGATGAGAGCCTCTCTCGACAAGTATACCATCGCTAACACGATGTCCACTCCTATGCTGGTGAATGACTGGAGAGAGCCTCACCGTACTACTCTAGTCATCGTCGCACCCGAGAAGCCATTCGATGTAGCAGAAGCCGAAGCAATCCATGATTTCGTGACAGAAAAGGGTGGAAAAGTCATTCTCGCTGCTGATTCAAGCAACGCCCAAAGAGTTGCTGACCAGTTCGGTGTACAATTCTTCGAGTATCCTATTATGGACATGGACCAATTCTATGAAGTCAAATATTTCAAGGGAGTGAATTCGGGTACTCAAGCACCTCAAGACCAAACCAACGTTTGGACCGTAGCCAGTGTCAATCAGGATGTATCCCAGATGGATGGAATGTCCCTGAACACCGGTTGTAGCCAAGAGAACCTCAATGGGCACAAGACCGATAATTGCAGGATGCCAGTACTGATGCGTAGCCCAACAGCGATTCAAGTGCTTGGACCTGGAACCAATGAAGAAGAAGATGTGCGTAGAGATGTCAAAGTTCTTGCTACTGCTTCTGATTCCGCCTATCAGGACGTTACCGGAACTGCCGATCTTACAAGCAACCTCAACATCAAACTGGGAGCCGGGGAAACGGGATTGATAATTCGAATCGACTATCCAGGCATCAAGGCCATGGACATAAACCCCGGTTCTGGAGACAGGCTGGATGAGATAGAAGTCACTGGAAGTATCGTTTTCGTTGCAAATGATGATGCATTCGCTGATCATCTATGGGACCTTCCTACCGCAATCACCACAGGTAAAGCACAATGCCAATCAGACCTTGTCTATGCGGACCACACCTGCTGGAGTTCCGAACTCTCGGCTAACAGCAACTGGAATGGAAATGGCGCCTATTTCGCAGAACTGATTCACGATATGAGCGAACAGGAGAATGACGACTTGTCGAGCCTCATCAAATTGCATCCAGAGAAATTCTACCTTGTGTTTGATGAATCCAGACACGTCACCAGCACCTTGACCTCACCATTCACTGAAGCGATGGGGGCAATTGTACTGCTAACTTCAGATGCATGGCTCAAGTGGCTGATTGTTCTCAATCTACTTGCGCTGTTATCTATTGCAATAATGGTAGTTCCAGAAAAAGAAAATTGGCGACATGTGTTCGATTTGACCAGATTCAGAGAACGTCCCGATAAATTAGATCCTGGTACTTACCAGCAACGTGTCAGACAAGCACTGATGGAGAAGGTCCGAATCTTCCACGACTTGACCAAGGAAGAGATGGTACACAAGTCACCACCTGAAATTCAGGCTTTGATCCGCGACCCTAGACTGATTGAATTGGCCTATAGCCAGAACCGTATTTTCGCCCCAGAAGAGTTACGCCAGCTAATGCAGGCGATACGCCGTTGGGGTAAATGAATAAAAGAAGAAACAAGGAGGACAAGATAATGCAACCCCCAGCCGTACCACCAACAGCCCCAGCTCCGCCAGCACCGGCGGCGCCTATGCCAGCAGCACCAGCAGCCCCAGCAGCACCTATGCCAGCAGCACCTGC
>CAXRJY010000225.1:0-3863 GCA_964230915.1 Candidatus Poseidoniaceae archaeon
CATGAACAATATTGCAAGACTACTGTAGGCTGTTGCTTTGCCAGCGACATGTTCAATCTTCATCGGATGCCACCCGCCCCACAATTTCACTCGTTCTCCTAAACGACTCAGTCTCGATAGACTATCATGTATCATGTCTCGGAACATATGACCACCATCAAATGGAACCATGGGAATCAAATTTGTGAAACCAAGAAGGATGTTCACCCACACCAACCAGAACATCAGATTGACCATGAATAGTAATGTGCCAGTTCCGAATGCTCCATCCGTACTGAGTTTGGCTTCTTCCAATGGATGGATGGAAACGCCACTGTATTCAAACGGAGTGACGAGTACAGTCAACATATGGAATGGTGAATACAGAATTCTGGAGAAGATGTTGCCATTCCAATCTGGATTAAAGGGACCCGCCAATCGATCGATGCCATTGGTCGCTTCACTCAGCCCTACTACACCGAGAAATGCAGATTCAGGTTCTATTCCTCCCGCTTCAAGTTCATCCTTGTCCCACCCAAGTTCGAGATAATGCTGATATTTGTCACCTAGAATGACATTGATGGTTTCTTCTTCCCCACTTTCGGCACGTTTGATCACCATAGTTACGTTCTGCTCTGGAGAAAATGTACTCATCGCTTCTGAGAATGCATTCAGAGTAGGAGTCGGAGTACCGTTCATTGATAGAATCGAATCATATGGTTCTAGACCTGCTTCATCAGCGCCTGATTCTACTACCATTGATTGTGGATGTACTCCCGCAATTGCGGGACTGAATTGAGTTGCAATCACCCCCAGCAACAGCAAACACAAGATTGCTGCAAAGAGATTGGTAGCAGGACCAGCTGCGAATAGTCGCTGCCGTTCTTTGCTTGGCGCTTTCATCAACTCATCAGCCTGTGGTTCTGCAAAAGCACCGAGTGGAAGGGGGCCGAGTAACAGCAGTCCGAATGAACGAATTCTCATTCCATGAGCGCGTGCCTGTAATCCATGTCCATATTCATGAATGACCAGGCTGATGATGAATGCCAATGCCCCCCAGCCGAGAGGGATGACTGGGTTCAATCCTGGAATCGCTACTAACTCAGATGCCTTGGGAGGATCTCTTGGCGGTGATATGATAGCAATGACGAAAGTGAGTAGAACCAGAATGATTACCAAAAACATTGCACCTCTACAAACCCATAGTGACAATTCACCATAGGCTCTCCATGCGGCTTTGGGCCTAGCCAGATTGTCGAGTGCTTTCCTTCCTTTTTGAGTCCGAATCATGAGGATGAACCCTAGTGCCCTGCCTGCATTCCAACGGTCCAAGGTTCCATTCTTCTCCCAGCGTTTCAGCACAATGATCCAAACAATGATGGCCAGAATGAGGAACCTCCCGTCCATCCAAGGAACGTTCATCCAATCATTGGCCATGTTTCGACCTCTGTAAGTGGATACTTGAAGGTGACGCCGCTTGTTTCATTGATGTCAGTATTCATCATCTTCCCAATCTTCATCATCTTCTGAGTCTTCATAATCATCATCTTCATAAAATTCATCGTCTAGTAGCGATGAACCTCTTTCAAGTGCAGTACGTCGACTTATCGTAAAGGCAGTCATCACAACTATGATTCCAACCCCTGCGAAAATCCAACCTAGAGGTTGCTCTCTGACATTGTCAACCCATCCGAAGTACGAGACATATACCACCTCAACACTATGTTCAGCACTGTTGTCTTCTTCATTCACTTCAATGACAACATTTTCCGGATCCACAACTGCTCGGATTCTGTCAAATCCTTCTTCTGCTTCCCAAGTAACAATCAATTCAACCGCTTGTCCAGGTTCAAGGGAGTTGATTGACTTGGTATCAAATGGCTTGTCTGAATTCCCAGCATAGAAAGCAACCGAGAATGGCGTACTTGCTTCACCGCCATTGTTGACTACTTCTACCGTGATTTGAACATTTGAACCTGGGCTTATGTGGTCATCATCAAGAGTGATGCTTGTCAGTTTCAAATCAGCCACCTCTGCTCCAAGATATACCCAGCCCAATTCGTGGTCATTATCTATGCTGACCAGTTCTTGGACAGGATTAGAAGGACTGTTTCCAACCTCAAGGAATGGATTGCCCGCAGCATCATAACCAGTAATCCAGAATCCTACAAGGTCACCCATTCTAGCATCGATTCTACCGTCATCCGTCAAATCCACAGTTCCAGTCCAGAGTATTTCTTGGCCATTTTGTTGCATTCCAAGTTCAGAAGAGCCTGAGCCGATGGTCACTGTATTGAGATGGTCTCGCATGATCCAATTGACAAATTGTTTGCTACCCGTCAGGTCATAATCTTCCCAACCCTTGAATTCAACCTCGATCTTTGACAGGTCAGTCTTTGGACTGATGTCAATGACATTCACTGGAGCTACTCTGGTTGTTACTCGAGGTGGCGAGTGGTCGACATCAATACGCAAGGTGGTAGATACACTGGTCCCAGTCATATCTTCACCTCTTCCAGGGATTCCAGAGATGGATATCAGGCAGGTGCGAGTAGAAGAACTCGCTAGAGATGTAGCATGGTCCAATGGCACTTCAATAGAATATTCACCATTTTCTCCAAGGCTGCCATCACTCCATGCGCTCTCTCCATCGAAGACATCCACCTGTACACCGACGTTTCGTGGTGCGGCTACATTGGAGCCTTCGTAGACGATGCGTCCTTCGAAACTGAGGCGGTCATCAGAGCGCACTCTACTGCCATCTGCAATAGGCCCAGTTCGCGGTTCATTGATGTCCATCACTTTGAAATCAGTAGGTGAGAGAACCAAGTCGTTCTCGACTCTGAAACTGTTATCGTCGAATTCATGCCTAGTCGGCTCAGCATTTCCTCTTTCTTTGTAGATGAGGGCTAAATCACCCCATTCTTCATCGGGCCAATCCCAAGTGAACTGGAAATTGAAAGTGACATGAATCCAGGGTAGTCCTGACGCATTTGTCTGTAAGATGACATCGCTGGTTGAATCCAAGATGATGTATTGGCTATTGGACCACCAACTATTGTTGACACCACTGTATGCAATCACTTGTTGGTCCTTAATGGGGTCGGGTCCTTCAAAGTCAAAGACCAATTTGATTTCTTCAAAGTCAATTACTGTATTAGCATCAACGAGACCGAGCACAATCGTCTGTTCCTGTCCTGCGAAAACAGGCATATCATCCCAATGTCCTACCCAGTTCAGACCGGTGAAGATAGCATCGGAATCTTTGCGAGTAAGGAAAGTAGCAGTATCAGAACCAAAGCCATGTCCATGATACATGGTAATGATTTCATCATCGATCAGTACATCTTCGCCTAATACATTGCCTGCGGGATCATGGCCTTCAACAAAGTATGAGACGCGCCCCATGTTAGGATTTCTCGAATCATCAATAGTGGTTCTGAACCACTTGACATTTGAATTGGTTGAGTTGTACATCATTTTGCTGACATATTCATCCTCGTCAGGCAATCCATTGCGATTGTCATCATGGTCTGCCTCAACCCAGTACCATAGGGTCAATTCCTGTGGACTTCCTACAGCATCCTCTACTTCTACCTGAATCAAATGTTCATCATCTGCTGCTTCGTAATCTCCATCCACTGGCATTGAAGAGGAGAAGCGTGGTGGTGTTGCATCAATCTTGAAAGTTCGTCTCCAACTGTCATTGAGAGGTAATACCAGAGTAGCATCTCTTTCATTGTAGGTCTGAACCTCGAATTGCACCCCATCTTCAATATCCAGATTCGGCATCTCTACACTGATGTAGAATGTTCCATTGTGATTTGAAGTGTCTCTCCAAGCAGCATCGACGTATCCATTGCGAGAGATTCGCATATCGAATG
>CAXRJY010000226.1:0-8408 GCA_964230915.1 Candidatus Poseidoniaceae archaeon
CTGTTCAACACATCTGAAGGCCCTAACCATCCCTTGCGAGCAATGTCAACTCCATAGCGGATATCAGTCAAGCCGCGCAGGTCGTGTGCATCAGGATTGATTGAAACTGGTATTGATAGTTCCTTGGCACGCTTACACAATCGCCAATCCAAATCCAAACGGTATGGAGAGGCATTCAGTTCAACCATCTTATTGGCTCCATCATCATTCATCTCTGAAATTGCCATAAGAACCTCATTCAGGTCAACTTCGTAACCTTCTCTACCTTGCAGAATACGGCCCGTAGGGTGCCCCAGCATCGTGGTACTGGGGTGCTCCATCACTTTGATCAATTCCTCAGTATTGGTGGCCTCATCTCTGCCTTTCCATTTTGGGATTGCATGAACACTCGCAATGACATAGTCTAATTCAGCCAGTGTTTCATCGTCATAATCCAGTCTCCCTCCTTCAAGGACATCAGATTCAGTGCCATGGAAGATGCGGAAATCAACTCCTTGTTCTTCCCAAGCAGCATTGTAGCGACGAATAGTCTCGCCCTGTTCAAGCAGGTCATCTGGAGCCAGACCGTGAGCAATCTGCAGAGTCTGTGAGTGATCAGCAATGCCTAGCCACTTCCAATTCAACTTTCTAGCAGCGGCAGCCATCTCCTCAAGACTCGCTTCACCATCTGAAAGAGTGGTGTGATTGTGCAGACTTCCTCTGATTCCTTCCATGGTGATCAGATCAGGAATCGAATCTGCTTCCATCTCACCCATGTCTTCACGCAATTCAGGCGGCACCCATTGCATATCCAGATGGCGGTAGATGTCTTCTTCTGAATCCGCCTCCAGAGAATGTATCGCCGCCTCCATTCCCTTGAGTTCGCCCGCCAATTCAGTCGGTATAAGGCCGAATTCATTCAGTTTGAGCCCTCTGTCAATGGCTCGCTGTCTCATTCTGACATTATGCTCCTTGGAACCGGTAAAATATGCCAGTGTGAATGGAAATACCTCATTTGATACCAACCGTACCTGAGCATCGATTGTGCCGCTCGATTCGAGTTGTTCGTAGTCAGCTCCACCGATTGCATCGAGGACATTGTTGTCCAGTGTTCCCAATTTGAAATCCTCATCGAAGATACTGGTATCCAATATCAGACTTATCTTTGATGCTCCAGCTCCTTTGACATCTGCAATACCTGAAAGTCCGAGAATCGCTGCTGAGACATCCTCGTGGTCATCAGGATCAGCGGCAACTACGATATCGAGGTCACCGATTGTCTCTCTACGCCTGCGGGCCGAACCGGCTAGTTGGGCCCTGATCACTCCATCGAGAGATGAGATACGGTTCTCGAATGCCTCACCATATGCCAGACCAACATTGAGTCGGCGCCTGGCGCGGAATCTGCTCAATAATTCGATTCCATCGAGCATTCTTTGTTGCGACTTTTCGCCAAGGCCTTTCATCGGTGCGACATCACCTGCTTCACAGGCAGCCTTGAGAGCAGCGACTGAATCGACTCCAAGTTCATCATGCATCATTTTGATTCGTTTTGGACCAAGTCCGGGAATGCCCAGCATTTCGATGAGTCCTTGAGGAGTTTCATCGTGCAATTTCTTCCAGTCTTCAGCCCATTCTCCATCTTCGATGGCCTGGCAGATGGCCCCTCCAATCCCTTTGCCGATTCCTTTCAGTTCAAACAACCGTCCTGTTACAACCAGTTCACCAAGGTCATCGGTCAGACCGGATATGACCCTCGATGCATTCTGGTATGAGCGGACACGAAAGGGATTGGCACCTTTCAATTCAAGTAGAACTCCAACTTGATGTAGAGTGGACGCCACTTGAGAACGTGAGAACCAAGGTGGCCCATTGGGTCTTTTTCTGGGTAATGACCAGTTTCCAGACTTCATCAAACACCTCCCGCGGACTGTTATGAATCGTCGCCCTTCAATAAGCATGCGAGTCTAGCGACTGCAATGCTGGGCACGGAATCACTTGAGACCATGTCGCAGTTTTCCTGTGGAATCTCGATGCTTGGATTCATGTTCATCGCCTCAGCATCACGTTCTGAGAAATTGGAATCCATGGTACAATGGATTGTTGTTGTTTCCAGTATCTGTGCTGCGGCCTTCCTGATTCTGTTGTGGAACGCAGGAGGTGGAATGTGGGGTTCCAAAGCGATGGTCAGACCACTGGCAGTACTGAGTATCCTCATTGCGATAGCGGCGAGGTTGAACCTCAAAGGGGCGCAGATTTCTCAAGGTATGAATCCTCATCAAATCATGAAAGAAAACCGTCTCAATGAGCAATCGGAATCAGAATAATCTCAATTCTGCAGCAGGAATGAACCATCATCCATCTGTTTCCATCTCTGTCCTGATGGAAGGACATATTCTGTCTGCCCGCTGGATTGATCATATGCCCCTCCGGGGGGCAATTGTTGGTAACTGGGCACATGGTGGCCAACAGAGCCCTGCATCACATCCGGTGAAGATAAAGCGTCAGGAGGATATTGTTGTTGTTCTTGGTCTCCAATCGGGTTCATCGGCGTAAGGTGTGAGGGTGGATTCACGATTGGAGCCATTGCGCTTGGATGTTGAGGGTCTTCCTCGTCATCTTCGACTCCTTGAGAACGTGCTTTCAGAGCGAATAACACGACCACTACAATTGTGGTGATGATTGCGATAATCAACGCTAGAATCGTTCCCCCACCCATTCCAGAAGATGTAGAAGCGCGTGAATCCTCGCTTCCAGTGTTCACTGTTGGATCATCAAAGGTGATGTTGCTGTAGGCAGAGTTACCTGCCCAATCAGTGACATTCAGGAATAGGTTGTTCTGACTCCAATTATGCCATTCCAGGATTCCACTTGTAGGGAATTCTTTCCATGTTGAGTTATCTGTAGACCACATCACCATCATCGGTCCACTGCCTTCTCCATCATCGATGCTGAGATTGACGATGAGGAATGGGCTAGGTTCGAGCACCGCCTCGGAGAACTCTAGATCAATCTCCACTTCGTGTCGATCAATACGAATCCACGTTGCAACGATGGAGCCATTGTTCCCTACATTGTCCACAGCTCTCAATTCCAGTACATGTCGGCCATCTGCCAACATTGTCAGATTGAGCAGTGAACTGTTCGATTCAACAGGAGACCAAAGACCCCCCATCCACCTGATCTCGTATCTGTCCAGTCCTGAACCTTCATCTTCAACACTCGACCATTCCACCAGGATTTGTTCGGAACTCGTCCAGATGTTGTCGATACTGAATTCTGGAGTTGGAGGTGGAGTGACATCAGTCTCAATATTCTCATCTGCAGTCACGAACAAGAGGCGATAGGGCCCTCCAGACTGGGAAGGATCCCAAGATACACGGACATGATATCTTATCGGGACCTCATCTTCATCTTCATTCGTCACAGCCAGGGTTGTCCATTCCTTGCCACTGTCCAACCTCTCATCCACCAGTATTTCTTCTCCATACATTATTGCTATCTCAAGATGAGCACCTTCTGCGCTGAATGCTATGGTGGTTCTGTTTCCAGCATCGAGGAGGAAGGAGTACCAATCTTCTTCATCAAAACCGGATAGGCAACCATCGAGAGTCATGTTGGGGTTTGAAGTCAGATATTGTGCAGAGGATCTGGAGCCGGCGGCATCAATGAGATAATTTCCATCGGTTGATGGGTCATCGCAACCCGGTAGAATACTACCTACAGGAGGATTGTTGTCTGCACTGATGGTAATGGTGTTGTTGGAGGATCTGATGTTGTTGTTTTCATCATCCTCTGGGTGTTCATTCGCTGAATCGATGACCAGCAGTACATACCAGACGCCTTCTGCTTCTCCAGTAAGGTGTACTGCTTGTTCTCCATATGTGGAGATTCCTGAAGCCAGATCCACAATTCTTGTTTGCGAAAGGCGTAGGTCGTCATTACTGAGGGCAGAATCCATGGATAACCAGAGTTCGTATTCGAAACCAAGGTCTTCTTGACCAAGGTTCTCAATCTCCCAAGCGATGGTGACTGTTTGTCCGGGTTCTGCTAATTCAGGTGCCTCTACCCAAGATGCCAAGAGGTCCATCGCTGGTGCCATGATGGTGAAACCATCGCCAAAGCCAAGGTTGTTGGTTTCATCATCTTCGATTACATCATCATCACTATCAAGAATGACCACCCAATATCTTGTTCCAATCTGTTGTCCAGGTACAGTCACGGTTCTAGAGATGGTGGTGGAGTCTCCATTGAGCAAAGGCTCAACCACGAATGAGTCCAGTTCAATATCGTCGCTGCTCAACTGAGTATCATCAGACAGCATCAACAAGACGGTGAAACCACCGGCGTTGGAACCGCCTGCATTGTTTATTGTGATATCAACCTCTACATTCTGACCGCTCATCACCTCGTCAGGACTGGAGATTGAAGACACGATAAGATCTGCTTGTTGCAAACAGAATTGATTAGTTGATGCAAGTGAATTGTCCGTTTCATCCATTTCAGCGATTGAATTTGCGGGGTCAACAATCAGTCCCCAGTACCAACATCCATCTGCAAGATTGGAAGGTACCGAGATGGTGACACTATCAGTCCACATTGCGCCCATCAGAATTGAATTGATGTTGCCTGAGGCCACTAGCACATCTTGCCCGGTGATGCTAGCATCCTGAGAGAAGAATATCTCGTAACCAACATTCACAGCATCTTCCAGACCGTCGTTCTTGATCTGGGCAGTCACTTGCAGAGATTGTCCACGAACGCCGTTGCTGGGGCCTGAAATCGAGATTGCTTCAACATCCGGGGCACAATCCAGAATTGTCAATTCAGCACTCTGGGTGGCAACGATATTGTTGTTCTCATCAGTTTCATCTACATTGTCCCATACATCGACGATGATTCCAACATAGTATGTGCCGGGAGTCAGGCTGGTTGGAAGAGTTGCTCTCATGCTGGTATGTGTATATGAGGGCACTCCGCTGTTCCCTGATGCAGTTCCTAAGGAGGTGCCGTAATAGATTGCAGTATCAGTACCGCTGGTCGCAACCGTCGCTTCGTATTGATGGTAACCAGCATAGTCACTTCCGAGATTGGTCACACTCAGGGTCAGGTAGATGTCTTCTCCTTCACACACTTGTCGATAATTGGAATCCACTGTTATCGAGGTTGCTTCCAGATCATGATCAGGCTCAGATATCGTGATACTGTTTCCAGTGAGGATGTTGTTGGTCTCATCTCCTTCATCGACCACTGATGTGGTATCGACGATGATTCCCCAATGATATGTCCCCGCTCCCAAACTGCTCGGGATGTAATCATTGAACGTCCCGCTACGAGAACTGCCTCCATTGATGCTATACTCATACTGTTGACTTCCAACCTGTGTATCGCTGCTGGTGATCGTGGAATCGCTGGACAAGTACATCCTCCAATAGAAGGTGCCAGTTGAGTCGTCACCATTGTTCTCAATCTTCCATGAGATGCTGACTTGTTGACCAGCCTGCCCTGTGCTGGGTCCTGATAGAGTGGCAGGTTCTAGATCGGCTTGTTCTTCAATATCTATTCTGGTCGAATCGTAAGCATTGTTGTTGGTTTCATCCAATTCATTGACAGCATCTCGATTATCGGCTATCATGCCCAGATAATAGTAACCAGCAGAGATGGAGGTGGGGATCTGGACATTGTATTCGTAGCCAGAACGGTAACTGTTTGGACTGATGCTTGAGACACTGAATTCATCCACCAAAGTATCGCTGGTTGTGATGGTTTGGTCGCTTGAGAGATATAGTTCCCAATGGAATGAACCTGAGTAATCATGCCCAATGTTGTTGATTCGGTAACTGACGGTGATAGTCTCTCCCATCACAGCACTACTGCTACTGGTACCTACCGAATCAGCCTCGAGGTCAGGGTCATCATCCTCAATTGTTATCTGTCCGCAGTAGTAATCATTGTTCGTTTCATCCTGCTCATCAACATCAGAATCGATATCGACGATATATCCCCAGTAATAGGTGCCTCCACTAAGCGAAGAAGGGATTCTGTTACTGCTGGAAAGAGTATCTGAACTGTAGGAACCTCCAGAGATACTGGATTTGTATTGGTCGCTTCCAACCTGAGTGTCAGAGGTCGTGATGGTTGAATCAGTGGAAAGGAACATGCCCCAATCGAATGCTCCGGAAGAGGCGATGTATGAGCCACCAGGGTCGTTTTCAATGCTCAATGATATCGAGGAATCGAGATAATCCCCCACTACTCCCGTCGACGGGGCGCTACAACTTCTTCCTGTGAGGTCAGGAGCCTCGTAGATAGTCACTCTACCACTGTCATAATCGTCGTTGTTGTTTTCGTCGGATTCACTCACTTGGCTGTTGATATCCACTATCATTCCAACATAGTATCGTGCTCCTGTGATGGACGTTGGGATTGTGATTGATTTCGAGGTTGAACGCGATGAACCAGCAGAGATACTCGTTTGAGACCAATCATCGAGAAGGGTGTCACTGGTTGTGATGCTGGTATCTGTGGAGAGATAGAGTCCCCATCTAAAAGAACCACTGGAAGCATCTCCTTGATTTTCGATTCGAACACTGACGCTCTTGCTGTCTCCTGCATCTGCACTGCTCCATGAGGCTGAAATGTAGTCGACGATCAAATCCGGCGAAGTACGCGCTCCTGCTGACATGGATGAATCAGTCTCATGTTCAAGTTGTTCCATTTGCTGCAATGGAGTAAGAATCGAGATCAGGAACAACAGCACCATTATCCACGCGAATCCGGAAAGCGCACCGAGAAAACGCATCTCTCTCGTTATGACGAATAATGTGTTCACCGAATAACTTCCGGTTTGAAAAATTCGTACATTAATCGTGGTATGGTATTCATAGTTGAATCATAACCACAGGCCCCAAACTATCTTTGCTGAAGTGTTCGCTCCTCGCCACATGAAGGGGCGTGCTATCTTACTGGTGGCGCTGCTGCTTGCCAGTATTCCGGCGATTCCTGAGAGTTTCCTGCATTCCAGTGAAGCTGGTTCGACCACCAATTTCGGTAATAGTGGCTTTCCTCAATCCGTTAATGTCACATTCAATGCTTCTGGATATGACAGCAGTACCAATTTCACCCTCGCCGCCAATGGAGTTGTCAATTCAGCAATGTTAGATGTTCGAGGTTGGCAGAACTCGATGGGCATCAGTCCTCGGACCATAGGAATTGATGTAGGCGATGATGGCGACCTTGAGTGGTCTTTTGGTGGTGAAGGAAACGGTTCATTCGGTTTGGTGAACGAACTTTCCAATGGTTGGGAAAGAGTTGGCTTGAATCTCTCAAGCGGATACAACAAATCCTATTCAATCCGTCTCCCAGTCAATGCCAGTGTGACTTCGGCGAAGGTGAATCTATCCACGCTCAGTGAACTTACTCTTTCGGGAGCTGACGCCAAAGATTCTTACCTCCACAAACCAAATCCATCATGGGGAAACAGTACCCATCGTGATTGTAATTATGGTAATTCCACTTTTACTTTGGCAGGAAAGTCAGAATGGGCAAATTGGCACATCTATCGCGGTGTTTACTGGTTCAATCTCACTCAACTTCCGGCTGTCACGGTACTGGATGCCAACCTGTCATTTTGGGTTGACGATGTTGTCAACAATGCAAATACTGGTCAGCCAGTCACTGCTCAACATACTTACTCGATCTATCCCCTGCTCAAGGATTGGGAAGAAGGGGAGGAAGTGAACCTGCCTCCGCAACAAGTGCCAGGCGTCACATGGAATAATGCAATCGATAACACGACAGGAAGCGACTACGCGTGGACCAGTGCCGGAGCATCAGCCAGCAGTGACAAGGGTTCTGCGGTGGACAGCGTGACAGATAGTCCAGCCAATCTTGAGCAGACCTGGCTTGATTACAACTCACAGGCTTTGACAGATCTAGTTCAGAGTTGGGCCAATGGAAGTGCGACCAATCAGGGTTTTCTGTTGATTGGAGATGAAACAACGAGCAAGCCAGATGGTTCGTATCTCAAGATAATGTCTCGAGAGAATTCTACGCATGGGCCACGTTTGGTGATAACTTTTGAAGGAACAGATGATGTGACCGCTGGTTTTGACATCGGTGATGATGGAGCATGGGAATGGAATCACTCTGGAAATCTCAGCAATGGTTCGACCACTCCTGATTTCTCTGCCTCTCTCAATTCATTGCTGGCTAATGCAACACCTTCATTCATTGATTCATGGGGTAATGAATTCGTCGATATTCCGTTGAATGTGAGTGGTAATGCAACTTTGGTCCTCAATGATATCGCAATTCAATATGATTGGACTCCAACTGTTGGAATCTCTCCACATGGGGACCTAGTCAGTGAACTGAATCAACATCTATCCAATATGACCGCCGATGCTACAGGCAATGTCAGTATCAAT
>CAXRJY010000227.1:0-10269 GCA_964230915.1 Candidatus Poseidoniaceae archaeon
AAATCGTCCCTCAAATGCGGTAGCGGCTAATTTGTCGATATGCTGATTCAGCGATTGACCCTTACGGATATACTCTGCGGGAATCCGGATAATATCTTCCTTCTGCACCAATTTGTACATTATTTACACCTCTGTTCGGCATCCCTCTCCTGAGGTGTTGGAAAGGACGGAAGGAGTACCCATTCCGTCCTTCACCGGCGTACGCCTCGGGAGAGAAAGCGACCGAAGTCGATTCGGCGACCTGTGGCCCCTTCATAAGCCCACCGACAGGAGAGAATCTCCACATCGGCTCGATGTTCGTTATACATGCCATCTCCGCATCTCAATCTTCATACAGTTTTCGGGGCCCTAAGGGCCCCGTTTCACGTAAGCCTATTAGGTGCATGAAATCCACAAGAGTATGTTGGTATGCGAAGTGACACATACAGAACATCTATCTTCATGGCTCTGATGCTCATTCCATTTGCTGCATGGACTGGAGCCATTTCAGATTCCACTTTGATTACCCATAGTGCAAGCGCAAGAGATGGAACGGCGTGGTATGGCGATGAAGGATGGGGACAGTTCCGTCACAACCCAACTCATAATTCGACCATGCCACCTCATTCAGTTGATGGAGGTCCTAACGATGGCCCTGTTGAGAATGTCACATCCTTGTTGACTATCGATGATCCACTTGTCAACTGGAACCACCACACAAATTCTCACTATGGCGCTGATGGATTTGGAACAGTGATTGGAGACTTCAGTGCATCCATCAGTGCTCCTGCTGCAGCAAGTCAACGCTGTGGACAAGGGTTGCTGTTTGCTGTCATGGTCAGTACGCAGAATGTTGGTGGAGAGAGCCATAGTATTCTCAGCATCATCGATGGGGGTTCTGGAAAAATTGCATGGGAAGTTGACCTGGGAGTCACCATCGCAGTCAAATCTGCGCCTGCAGTTGTGGATGTTGATAGTGATGGAATGCCAGAGATCGTTGTCGCATACGATAGCGATAGTTCAGTCAATCTTGATCTCTATTCGCCAAGACTGACCTGTTCTGAATCAGGTTGGGTAAGCACCGGACACTCCTCAGAATTACTATGGACGTGGAATGATGCTGACATGAGACTTGGTTCTGAATCTCCTCATTTCGCTATTCAGCAGAGTAATCACCTCGTGTCAACTCAGTTATTGGTGGCAGACCTACAGATGGATGGTGGCTTGGATGCTGTATTGGCATTGATAGATCAAGACACTGGAAATCCAACTATCAAAGCAATCCAACTCTCAGTCTCTGGACCGCCTGACCCGAGTTGGAGTGTTGCACTGGACCGAGGCACTCATGTCTCAGACCCAACATGGGTTGCTCTTGATGATCTCAACGCAGCAATACTGTTGACCACTATCGATGCGAACAATGGAAACATGTGGGTCTGGCGGATAGCTGGAGCGAGTGGTTCTCTAGACTGGGAAAGAATAAGCCTGACCGGAACACAAACAGATGCAGATCCAGTTCATCTACGAGTCCCAGGTCCAGTTATTGCCCAACTCGACGATGATGCTGCCCCTGAAGTGATATTCACAATTCCTTCTGATCAGAATGGACGAACAAACGGAAATGGGGCTACATTCGTGGCTTGGGACCTGACCTCAACCGATGAGTTATGGAGATTCAGAGCGCCTAATGGATATGCAGATGCAGCACCATTAGCAGTTGACGAAGATGGAGATGGGACCAGCGACCGTCTCTGTTGGGTGACATGGTACAGCACCAGCAGCCTTACTTTTGAACGTCAAGGATTGGCAGGTTGTCATGATATTACAGACGAGCCTATCAGTAAATTATTCAGTCGAACCATGGATTCCAGCAGTGGAAATGACAACGATGAAATTGCTGCCAGTGCGCCATTAGCAATAGATATCGATGGCTCTGGCGCTCCTGAACTCGTAGTTGGGTTCGGTCGCAGAGTATACGCATTCGATGGCGATAGTGGCACCTCTGCAGAAATAAATTCACACTGGGCAACACCATTGTCTGTTCCTCATCGAACCTGGTCGGCTCCTGCTGCCGGAGACCTTGATGGAGATGGTGCTCTAGACCTATTGATAGGAGATACATTGGTCAGTAGAACAGTCGCAGATGCCGCACCAACCAGCGACTCACGTGGCATCACATTCAATCCAGAGCAACCCGACCCTGGAGCCACGGTGACTATCAGCGCCCAATACTCAAACATCGGAACTACGGCCTTCGAGGGAGGTTTCGATGCGGTACTCTATCTTGGAGGAGTGGAGATTGGAAGAGACCGAGCCATAGATCTGGAACCTGTCGCACCTAGTGGCAATGGTGGGCCAGTCACTTTCAGTGTCGACATAGTTGCAACCAGGGGTGTGCATGAAGTTCAACTGGTACTCGACCCATTATCGAACCACACACAGGCCCGAGAAGATAATGACCAGAGCACAACATATCTTGAGGTACTTGACCCATATGTTGTTGAAATTTCAGCACCTTTGGAACTAACAAGAATCCTACCTGGGGGCAGTGCCGACGTCATCCCAACTGTGACCGCAACCGGACGCAAGGCAGCCCAATGGAGCATGTCTCTTACTGAACATCTTCCTGATGGTTGGACCATGACAGACAGTACCCCCGGCGGCAGCCAGATGGTAGAATTGGAACCCGACACTCCTTGGAATCCAGTCATCAAAGTAACAGTTCCTGAAAATGCAGAAGGTAGCGAGAGTGGGCACATCAGCATGCAGATGGTTTTGGATGAGGACCAGAATGTCACTTTCAATGCCACGATACCTATCGAGGTGTTACGAACTCAAGGACTCTCAATACAAGGACCGGATGGATTGGCCATATCACATGGCAGTGGTCGTAAGGGACATGATGCAAGTGCATGGTTCATGGTAGAAAACCTCGGTAATGCATACGAGACCAGCAGTAGTATCACTTGGAATCAGAACGGTTGGTTGATTCAACCAAGAATCATTGATGAAGACGGGAATGAAATAACTCTGATAGAACTTGCACCAGGGGAAACTCGTGAATTCATCGCGAAGGTTGAGGTGCCTACTGATTCAGTGTCCCTCGGCGATTCGGTGAACAACAATCTCGAGATATGCATCGGTTCATCGAGTGACACATTGTGCAGAGATATCGATTTCCGATTCACTGCTAACGGATTGGCATTATCTCCCCCACACATAAGAGATGAACCTCAGAACCCTAAGTCTTGGCAGATTCAAGTCAGCAAGCCAGGAGGTGCCGACCTCTCTTGGGATCTGGGTTCAGCAGGTCTGCTCAAAGAAGGCTGGACATGGTCTACTGGTGGTGACTTGGAGTTGGTGGCAGGCGTACTCTCAACCACACCGGGACCTTCTCCTGCAGTAGGCTGGCTGAATCTGACTATTCCAGGGATTACTCCACCCGACTTGCATATTGCAAATATCAGCGCACAAGGCGAGTTATTCCATGACCTCAACCTCTCTTTACACGTGTTGCAGGTTCACCGTTCCGATATCTCGTTGAGTGAGGAGATTGCTGAGCCATGGGCGGTTGATGTAGCAGCAGATGAGAATGATGAAGGCGATCGGCTGATTCTACGACTAGAGAATCCAGGAAATGGCTTGGACTCCTACCAATTGACTGGACACGTGATACCGAATGAAAATTTCAGTTCCAATCCGGGAGTCACATTCCTCATTCCCAATCCACAAAGGAACCTCAGTGCAGGTGCGGTGGTTCATGTTCCTGTCAATGTGAGCCTTTCCGCTGATATTCCTGCAAGAGTCCCTATCCACTTGAGATTCACATTGGGTTCAACCATGCTAACAAGCGTTGAAGACAGTATTGATGTCATGATCCAAGCACGTCCTGACCATCGATGGGACCTACAATTGAATGGCTCTGCCGATATCTCCGCCATTCCAAAAGAAAGTATCTCTTTCCAATTCATGGCAACTAATACTGGAAACAGCATGGACCATCTATCTTTGTCGACACGCTTTGATTTGAATGCCGTTAGTGGAGATAATTCAGAATGGCAATTCAGCGGCACTTCTCTGGAAGATATCGCAACCTCTGAGAGCGCCATGGTCTGGGTAAACACCACAGTACCTGATGACGCATGGAATGGCAGTGAAGTCAGTCTATTGATAGATGTGTACGCAGAAGATGTGTTGATTGAAACAATCTCTGCTTCAATAGTGGTCGGGCACTTGACTGGCTGGGGATTCAATCTCTCAAACACTTCGCTGGAGATCGACCCCGAAGGAGGGGCAATATCTGTCAGGGTTGAACAAAGAGGTAATCATCCTACGCGCCCATGGTTCACTCTTGTGATGCCAGAATGGAATTTGACATATCCTGAAACCATCGATGCGATTTCACCTGGAGAGTCCACTGTTCTACAAATCAATGTCACTCCTCCTCAAGATGGGCTTGCTGGAGAAGTGAGTCTACTTCGTATCAGAGCCAGAGAAAGTGATGGTGGAGGACTTGGAGAAGTTAGCGTTCCGTTGAGGATTGGAGCAGAACACGCAATGGAATTGCATTCAGCAAACAAGTGGCAAGTCACACTAGACGGAGGAATGCCTCTGGTATGGCTGGAAAACAAAGGAAATGCCCTTTCGAATGTCGCTGTATCGATTACTGGCTTACCTGATGGCTGGAGCACTTCCGGCAGCGATACCATGGTGATAGCCGCCGGAGAGAAAGTTGGTCTGGACATCGACCTTGACCCAGCAGATGACTGGAATGGAAACAACGTGCTCGTTTCCATTATTGTTGATGCTGACGGTGGCATCCATCTAGAGCATGATATCAGTGTACAATTATCAAATTCATCATGGAACAGTTCGCCACTGTTGAACGGAATGCAGAATGATGAGGTCGGAGTAAGTCTCTATGGCGATGTATCGTCATTCACATTGTCTGATTCAAGCATCGCTATCCGTTCAGCTGATGGAACATGGTGGTTGACCCTTCCATCTTCAGCCGCTGATCTACAAGCAACAGTTGTCACATCAGGAGGTACAGATACGCTGGAAATGCATATCGAACCAACTCCAGCAACCAGCAGGAGCATCTCCTGTAGCATCATCAATGGTGTTGCTGACACATTAGGGGGCAGTAGCCACAATACCTCTGCCACAATTGCTTCATGCGATGTTGTGAACAGTAGCACACCTCTTCGAGCAACACTGATTCTATTGACAGATAATGGAGAGATTCTACACAGTCAAATCATCAACGCTCCTATCGATGAAGGAATGACTGTAAACATCTCAAGCGATGAATGGGAAGGGGGTTACGGTGAGATGGTGCTGGAGATTCGTGCTCTTGATTCGCATGGAAGATTGCTTTCAAGTGACAGTAGAACAGTCATTATCCGACCCACTGGCTGGAATATTGGCATTGCTTATGTCGAGGAAAGGTCATCTGGAGGTTTGAGAATAGGTATTCTTCGTAGTGGGCAAGACATCCTCGAAGGAGTAGATTGTCGATTGACATTGAGTTCCTCTGACTGGGAATCGTCGTGGGCTTTGGACGTTGTCAGTTCTGATTACGCTCCGATTTTGGATTTACCAAGACCACCTGTGAAAGATGGTGAAAAAGTAGATGCTGTAATCTCTTGCGAGATTCCATTCGACAGTGACGATGAGCCAAGTGATGATAGCGATAGTATTGTGCTGGCAACTCAAACAATTGATGAGACCATGGACTCGGGGTTGATCTGGGGAAGCGGAGTAGCGATTGTCGTTCTAATGCTGATGTGGTGGGCTGGATTATTGGTTCCCGCTGCAAAGACTCAGCATGAGGTTACTGCTGCCAAGAAGAAGACTGCAAAATCCCTGCCGCCCACATCTGCCACAGAATCAATTGGTGATAGCGACGATAGCCTACATCTGGAAGGACAGACCCCAACCCCTGATGATCGAATCTCACTGATCGAGATTGAACAAGAAGAGAAAGCAGTGGTCGAAGAGAAGGAGAAACTCAGCCCCGGTGATGATGTCCGTCAGAGAATCAAGGAGTTGCGAGCCTCCGCCAGAGCAGCGAATGAAACAACCAGTGATGACGGCGATGACCTCGACAAAAGGATAGATGACTTATTCTCTCGCAGAAGCAAAGAGTCTTGAAAGAAGGCCATACCGCTCGGGTGGGGATGATAGTATGGACCTACTAGAGAATGCCTCCACCAATCCATTTCACACCTTTGACCCAATCGACGGGGAACTGACTGAAAATCTGATTATAGCACTTGAATCCTCAGCAAATGGTGATGATGAGAAACTGCTGAAGTTATTCTCTGATAATAAGCGTCTACAAGAGCGGTTAGATAGAGAATCAATCAGCACTTTGACTCAACGTAGTGACATTCCATGGGATGATGCAACAGTATTGTGGATTATAGCGAGACAGATTGAGGACGATGGTGCTCCGGCTTGGCTTGACAAAGGAATGGCGCGTGATAAACTCGGTAGATTTCCGTGGGCAGACGGCTCACCAATCACCTACCTTCTAGAATTCATGATAGATGATGAAGACACTGGAATCAAGGACTTGTTGCTGAAACTGAATCTTGGACTGAGCGAATATACAGTTGGCCATGACCGATATGAAAACGGGTTCGGGGGACTTTCATTGATGGGATGGCTGAGTGAAGACGAAGTGGATTCAATGTGTAAAGGATTGATGCATACTTCGTGGGGAGTTTCATCTGTAGAGCCTTTCGATGGAGGAGTCAGAGAGATTCTCAAGCACCTGATGGTTTTGCTGAAATCTGCGCGTGCAAAAAGCAATGGGATTTTGTTGAGAAAACATTCGTGAACATGTCAATGTTCAGAAGGCCTGTCCAGTCAATCGCTCAAACATTGAAGCATACAATGTTGCTGTGCGGTCAACCATCGATTGTGGAAGTGCGGGTATAGGAGGTTCTTCGGCACCTTCTGAACGAGCATCATAGAGTTCTTTGTGATGCCCAGTCTCAATGTAATGGCCCCTGACGAATTCTTTCGACAACTGTACAATCTCACCTCTTTCATGAGCCTCTTTATCCCACCAACGATCTTCATCCAAAGTACCGAAACTATCGACTAATACTGGAACTCTTCCTGGGCCTAATGCGAATTCCTTCTTTCCATCTACATGGATCAGGCCATTCTTTGCAGCCTCGCGTTCGATTATCGCATCAACCTTGAGGACAATCTCCTTGATGGCATCCAGTTCATCTGCACTGAGACCAGATATCTGCAATGCCTCTTCAGTGTCGAGCAACCTGTCGAATGCCTCGAACTTGGTTGAGACTTCTAGATACGGAACGGGTAGCTTCGCCCCTTCCTCAAGAACTGTACCTTCCTCAAAACCAAATTCCTCCGCTCCAACATCACCCTTGGCATAACGACGCCAACCAGAACCCGCAAGGTAGTGTCTGCAGATGACTTCCAAAGGAACGAACACATTCTCCATATCCGGCGTAATTGCGCCCGGCTCCCTAACCACATCAAATCGACGAGCCAAGCAACGATCTGGAGCATTCATCTCCAATAGATGAGTCTCACATACGCCTTCTTGTTCAACCAACTTGAGCCAGTGGCATGATGCGCGATTGAGACTCTCCCCCTTACGTGGAATGAGGCTAGGGATTATCTGATCGAAGACTGAAATCTGATCAGTGTATCGAAATTCTATGACATTTGGATCATCTGTCGACCAAACTTGTTTCACCTTGCCAGAATAAAGGAGTTCTCCCATGGCCCTCGGTGTTGAAAAGACGCCCTTCAACATTGGCTTTCAAACATCACTCAAATAATTGCGATAATGCTCAGATAAGGCCTAATGCATCCTCAATCCTATTCAATTCAGGGCCTGTCGTTTCCTTACCCGTGAATGCTCCATTATCCGAGCATACCATTCCCGAACCGATGAATGGTGATCCTCTGGCGACTGTACCCACCATAGGTGGAATATCAAGCACTTGCTGAATGACTTCAATCTCGTCACTGCGTACATCCGGATGGAGTAGTATCCCTTTCTCATTGGCAACCGCCAGGCTCCCAACAATCGCTTGGCCTGCTACTGTGGTGCATCCAACATCAGCCTTCATCACTTCACCGAGAATTGCAAGACCCTCGTCTGGCAACTCAGGACTAGCCAGAATTCCCGAATCTGTGCACACCAGAAGATTTCCTGCGGTGTTGATTCCACTCTCCATGACCACAACGTCACCATAGGATGTCAATTGATCAATATCTTCTTCAGTGGCTAAATCGGCTACCGCCAAACCATTGTTGTTTCCAGCCAGAAGACTGCCTATGAGTCTCGAACCACCGATGAGCAATCCCTTGGTCTCTAGACCGAGAGATGATTCGATGGTCTCAACAACATCATCTTCGAGTTCCAATGGATGAAACACAGTCTTTCCTACAACAGCAAGAAAGACTCCTATCTGGTCCGAGCCGAACACGTCACCGGTCGATATACCCATATGTGTCCCTGATGCAGCCGACGGCACGCACTTCTTCAGCCTATGGATGCTCATGTCAATGAAAATCCATCCTGACACTATGTCGATTATTGTCAAGATACACAAACGTCGACTCAAAGCTGGCACAGAATCTGGAATGCAAGGCTAACCTTTGAAAAGGAAAATACACTGATTTACCAATCGTACCCCAATATTTTGCGAACCACTCGCTTTGCACTGATTATTCCATTGTTATGGTATTGCAATCCAGAGCGACACGCCTGCGTCCAGTAGACATCGGTGCAACCAGCATCAATTTCTCGCCAAACAGTGTTTCTATCAGTTGAATTTTCCAGATTGAAGATGGGTAACTTTGGCTCATACAATTTTACGATGGTGGATTCATCCATGTTATTTTCTCGAAAGTCTAGATAATTGTCCGTATTGTAGACGTATGTGATGAGATATTTGGCATTCAAATCACCCATCCTCGGCTTGATCGTATTGGTTATGTAGAAATGTCCAGTGGTCTTGTTTTTGTGAGTTTGATGGAGCCATGGTCGATTTCCAATAGCAGAAAAGTCGGTATGGAAGAGCACATAGCAATCCATTTCCTTCCATTTTTCAAGCTCGACCACGAGCCTCTTTGGTGCGACCTCATTTAGAATAGGAAGGGCTTGAACAGGTTGCGTGGCCACAACAACCGCATCGCACTCCCATTTCCTTCCATTATCATCAAAAACTGTCAATTTTCCATTTTCTCTGCGTTCAATCTCAGTCACTAAGGTATTCAGAATTTGCTCATATCGATCATTTGTTAGTAGTCGATCCCTCAACGTATGAATGAGACGCCCATCGAGAACACACCATTGATCTTCCTTGAATCTATGTGTCTTGTCACGAATTTTCAACGTCAATGCATACTCAAAGATGAAACTGGCAAACAAGTGGGCCGGCTGCGAATCCAAATCCTCAAACCGGCACCATGTGTTAATGCCAACCCAAGGCATGTAGAAATGAGTGAATACAGTTGATTGGACTAGGCGTTTTCCAAGTAATTCTGCCACGCTCTTGGCAGATTCCGGCCGAAGTTTGTATGCGCTGTATAACTTCCATCAGATAATGAATCCATCAACCAATTCCTTGAAAGTAGCCTCACGATAAACGAACTTCAGGAATCCTCCTATCCCCGAACCCATCTTGGTATTCAATTCACGATCTCCAAAAACAATCGATCCTTTGAGATCTTCAAATTCATGTGGGGTTTGTTCGATTCCATATTCACGGCAAAGGTGGAGGTAGTGCGGTTGCTGAGCAGGCAATGTTATGATGACTGTGGTCGAATGGTGCTCTCCATTCTCCATGAATGGATCATTGTTCCCACCAACGATTCCACGACTCTCTAGAAGGGTCACATTACAGCCAGCCTGAATGAGAAATTTAGCAACTGAAAGCCCACTGATACCTCCACCAACGACCACCACGGATTTCCCTTCGCCCCCTGTTATGGGCATGTCGATTAGCAATGCATCTTCAGCCATGATTCGGGCCGTCGATCTTGGATGTTCATATCGAATCATAATCAATAGAAGCACAATCAAGACAATCCCCCATATTCTAAATTTGAAAATGGCAAACAAGACGAGGGCAATGATTACGATTGTTCGCACTAATCGAATTAGTTTCACTGATTTCAATTCGTCCACATGAATACCTCACTCAGAATTTTTCGCTAAAAATGACATCTTAGGAAAGATACAACGCTAAATTATCAACAATATTATGTAACCAAACGAAGAATGTGGAT
>CAXRJY010000228.1:0-23155 GCA_964230915.1 Candidatus Poseidoniaceae archaeon
TCCTTGTCATCGATCTGGATTCCTAGTCCAGCGGCTGCACCGCCACCGAAGCGAATCTGTTTCCATCCACGGACAACCCCGCTTCCATAGGCCCAATGAGCCAAGAAAATGGTCAGAGGGGCAATCAATATGGTAGCGATGCTTCGATGTGGAGAGGCTCCTGATGCAGCACCAAGCCAGCATATCAAGAGGTAGATAGTGGCTAGGCTCGCAGTGCTGTGGGCAGCAATTCTTGGTAGACCCATCTCAGGAGAAGAGAATGGCGCTGACCAATCAATACCGCCTTGCCAAACTCCCCATCCGAAAGTAGCGAGTCCGATGATGCTGAGTAAAGGGAAGAGGCCGATTGCATTGTGACTCCATCTCTTCAATGCAGGCCAACGAGAGTTGGCGAGAGTTCGGACATATCCATAGTTTCGTAATTGCTTCATGTAGGGAGAGATGAGCACGCGGCGTCTGTGTGGCATGATTGCAGTTGGATCGAACCAAAGTCTGTAGCCGGCATCGAGAATCTTACGGTCCATCACCACGTCTTCAGCACCGATACAACCTTCCTCAAATCCCGCAACTTCGTCAAGAACTGCTTTTCGATACGCAGAATTGCAACCAGGATTGTGATCAATCTCCACTAGCTCACCTGCTGGAACCTTTCCATATCTTGTTCCAGCAGTAACCCATCGGGCACAGAAAGCAACATCAGCAGCCTTAGCAGAGAATGGGTCTTCATCAGGTGCGAAATTTGGACCTCCAACTCCAGCAACCTCTTCTCTTTCGAACCAACGAATCAGTTTGCCTGCCCAATCTTTGGATGGAATTACATCATCATCTGTGAACAGCAGTATGTCGCATTCCAGTTTCTTGATACCAACGTTGCAAGCATCTGCTCGATTTCGACTTCCTTCATCATCTATCCATTCAGCCCCATTATCCTCGACGACCTGGTGTCCAGGGTCCCCAGTGGGCCCGACACATGCGATGGGTAGTTCACCATCCCAATCCTGTTCGTTCAGCGACTTCAAGACGACTTCCAATTGCTTTGAGTTACGCAAAGTTGGGATGAGAACGCTGACACTGGGTCGTGTCATAGCGCGGCGACGTAATGTCACACTTCAATCCACCTGAAACGATGCCATCTCGTTCAGATGTCGCCTTCAATACGTGGGGCGAGGAAATATACCACTTGGCCAGCGCCGTCGGCGAATTCATATTCCACCTTGAGAGGGAAATTTTCTCCGAAACGAAGAGTCACTCTGTCATTGGCCGCCATCAACTTCGACAATGGCAATAGATAGGTCAAACTGTACTGTGAACGCACTGGGCCATCACAAGTCAAATCATGAACCTCATCTTTCCCATAGGAGACACTGACACTGTCGGTTTCTCCACCTATCACGTTGATGTCCAATCCATCTTTACTGAGAGAAATGTTGACCAGATCTCCAACTTGACGTGCGGCTCGAAAAGCCCTCGATAGGTCTTCACCAGTCATCGTGACACTGGCTGGGAGTTCAAGGTCTGGAACATTTGGAGGTTGAACAGTTGAATGGTCGAGGGGACGGATGACTCTGTCGATCTTACCCATATTGATGTGAATCCTTCCTTCGCTTTCATCATGGTGCAGTTCAATCAGGTCTCCAGAGTTTCCTAGTGACAGCAAATCACGCATCTTTCCAAGTTCGAGACCCAGTGATTTCTGGTCTACTTCCCATCCATCGAATGCCGCAGATTGAATGGTCATTCTAATCATTGCAACATGTGAGGGGTCCACCACTCTGACATCGAGGTCATGCTCGTTGAAATCGAGTCTTGCTTCTTCAACAACTACGTTGAGCGTATCAAAGATTGTTCGCATCAGTTCTTGTCTCGCTGTTATGTTCAGCACGTCACACCACACCCTGTACTAATCTGCTCCCTCAGGGGGGTCCATAAACCTGCTTTCAGGACCTTAACCTCTTACGAAGGGGCGAGAGCATTGATGCGAGAAAATACTCAGTACTCACGCCAGCCATGTTTGCATGCTTTGCAAGTCAGGAATCTGGTTTCCGGTTCATCACTGGCACGGGTCTGACGTAATTCAGAAAAGACCTCACTGCAATCACATTTTGGGCAGATGTATGAATCGGTGGTAAGTACTCCAAACATCATGTCTGCATCATCTATCACTTCGTATTCACGGGTTTCAGCCTTCGAACTTGATGTGGTTTCAGCCAGATTAACCGTAGTTCCATCCGAAAGGGTGAACTCATTCTCTGCATCACCCTGATAATTGCATTTGTAATTCGTACAGTTGATGTTTCCTGCTGAGTCAGGGAATGCCAGTGTACCACATTCGGGGCAGAACATAGGGTATCAGGGGAAAGGTCAACGCATATAGACAATTTGATTTAAGTTTCAGGTGTATTTTTTCTGATTTTTCTCCCCATTCCTTTTTCGTTGCGGCCTCTTCGCCGCTTCGTGGTGTGGATAGCCTTTGACTGGCGTGTGGCTGTGGTCATAGATGAAGAGGGGAGAGTCCTCGATGAAGAATCATGGTCTGGCATGATGTCCACTTCGGTGATTCATGACAGGCTTGATCTGATAGGAAATGGCGGTGTCACTGATGAAGCTCGTCGTCTGATCGATAGATGGCCTGATGCTTGTTTGCACATGGCCGGTGACCCACAATTGCCTTCTCATGACTTTCCTCAACCGGATGTGGAGATGCAGAGTGCATTCGATGAAGCGGCTCTTTCACTTTCAGAAGCCGGTGTAGCCAAGGCAGCTGGTGACCCCGATCGCCGACTGGAACACCTTCTCAGTGCCAGTGAGGAGTTGCGTGCTGCATGGTTGACAATGGAGTCAAGATTGGTTGAATGGACAGCATTGTTCCTGCCAACTGCTAGAGTCGAACGAGACCGTTCTCGTTTGGCCCGAATCATCGCAGAGTCAACATCATTACAGGGTCTATCTGAAGAGTTGGCTGCTGAATTGCCTGAAAGTGGACCTGGCGATTCGGAATGGAACTCGATGGTTTCGTGGGCTGACATGGTCAGAGGGTGCAGGTCAAGGCTAGACCGGATGGAAGATGCCATCCGCGTTCTTGCCAGTGAACATCTCCCGTCTTTGTCAAAGTTACTCGGCCCTCTCCTTGCAGCACGACTCTGTGTTTCTGCACATGGGAGAATGAGGATGGCTCGACTACCTGCTGGTACGGTTCAAATTCTTGGAGCAGAGAAGGCATTCTTCAGCCACCTGCATAACGGCACTCCACCACCGAAACACGGGCACATTTTCATGCATCCGTGGATCTCAAGATCTCCATGGTGGATCAGGGGTAAGGTGTCAAGAATGTTGGCTGCAAAGGCCAGCCTTGCATCTCGATGCGATGCTTTTTCTGGTGAGATCTGGAGTGATGAGAAAGTGGCAGAAGTGGAGGAACGGGTTGAGGAGATTCGGACGACACACCCAGACCCGCCACCAGGCAAGCGTCGTTGAGGTATTGGAATGGCAAAGAGTCGTGGGGGTCGCAGACCATTCGGTACGGAAATGATGCCAGGAGTACGCCTACAAGGTAGAAATGTGTGGACAGAGAATGCTACACCTGGCAAGAATGTCTACGGTGAGACCTTGCGAAAAGGGGGGTCTGAAGAATGGCGCCGATGGGATCCACGGCGCTCAAAACTTGGTGCTGGATTGATGAGAACCGAGAATGAAGCAGTCTCCCTATTGCCAGAAACTGGCTCACGAGTCCTGTATCTTGGTGCGGGACATGGTACAACAGTCAGTCACTTACACGACATCATCTGTGGCGCCAACAATCATCGTGGTGGCAGATTGGTAGCTGTAGATCTGGCTCCAAGATGTCTGCGGGACCTCAATCATCTGGCACGTTCACGCCCAGGACTGATACCTCTGTTGGCTGATGCTCGTAAACATTCAATGATAGCGGCGTTGATGCCCTACAGAGCGGATTGGTTGTTTCAGGATGTTGCCCAAGCCAGTCAGGTGGAAATCTTTCTCAATGCTTGTGAACGTTTTCTACGTCCAGAAGGACTTGGACTTTTCTCGCTGAAGGCAGCGAGTGAAAGATGGGATGAAGATGGAGAGAGGGCCTTGTTCGACAAGGTAGGGACGCGATTGTCAGAGTCTGGATTGGAACTTTTGGAGAGTATCGAATTGGCAGGTTTTGAGGAACATCACATGCTGTTTGTCTGTCGGATGGTGTAGGCAACCCTCAAATCCAACCACTTCTGGTTGTGTACATGCGCAGACTGCTGGTGTTCAGCGTGGTATTGACCATACTCAGCGCGGGGTGCCTCGGTCACAATGAACTTGTGGCTGAAGAAGTGAAGTTCAATGGTAAGGTATTGAACATCGAACCTGACAATGGTTTCAACCTTACAAGTACAGCCGGTGGGAACTGGAGTCTTGAAGAAGCACGTGGTAAAGTGGTTATACTTCTTTTCACATTCACTAATTGCGTTGAAACCTGCCCCATTGTTTCAGCGAATGTCCAGTGGTTGTTACAACAATTGAGTGAAGAAGAGAAAGAACAGGTTCAGGCAGTATCTGTGACTCTTGATCCATGGAGGGATACACCCGAAGTATTGGGTAATTGGAGCAATGAGAGAGGATATGATTGGATTCATCTGACTGGAAATGATTCAGTTATTCTTGGAGTTCTCGTTGACCATTACATCTTCATCTCACCTACTAGTGAGGATGATTATGACATTGCACATCAACAACCAACCTTCCTGTTGGACAGGGATTTGAATCAGAGGATATTGTGGAACGGTGCTGAATGGATGCCTGAATTGGTTCTTGAGGACGTACGCACCCTGCTTGCGGAGTGAAGTCGATGCCAGAACTCCCAGAAGTGGAGACCGTGAAAAGGGGATTATCCCGACATCTATTGGACCAGACCATCGATTGGGTTGAGGTTCGTCGGGAGGGTTTACGATTTCCATTTCCGGAATCGATGGGAGACCGACTAGAAGGTCTACGAATAATCGATATGACAAGACGAGCCAAGTATCTCCTCATTCATCTTGAAGGGGATTTGACCTGGCTCTGCCACCTGGGAATGAGTGGTAGATTCACAATACATGAAACTGGACTTCCTGCCGAACCTGTAGACTCTAGAGGCGGAGATGGGCATGGAAAGCATGACCACGTGATATTTTCTTTACAGAATGGAGTGGCTGTAGTCTATACCGACCATCGCCGTTTTGGAATAATGGATCTACTGTCTACAGATGATCTTGAGCAGCACAAGTTACTTGCTCATCTTGGTCCAGAACCTCTGAGTGAAGAGTTCGACGGAGTGTGTCTTCAGACCGCATTGGAGGGCAAGAAGAGTCCTGTGAAGACAGCATTGCTTGACCAGCACAATGTTGCCGGCTTGGGAAATATCTACGTCTGCGAGGCATTGCACATGACTGGTATTTCTCCACGTCGAAAAGCATACACGATATCAGGGCAGCGAGCAGAACGATTAGTTGTGGCAATCAAGGAGATTCTTCTCGCTTCAATCGATGCGGGGGGCTCAACCTTGCAAGATTTTGCAGGTGTCGAAGGGGACTTAGGATACTTTCCAGCCTCGTTCTGCGTCTATGACAGAGAAGGTCATGATTGCACTACGAAAGGGTGTCGTGGAGTTGTTAAACGGATGGTGCAAGGGGGGCGGAGCACTTTCTACTGTTCTTCATGTCAACGCTGATCAGAGAATCACCATTCTCCATACATCATCATTTTCGTTATCGAAGGATTTGACATGACTCACTATCGCTCTGTGGATTCGCCGGTCATTGACAATCTGCTTGTAGACCTTGGACAAAACTTGACTTGCAGTAGGTTGTTGTTTTCTTTCAGGAGCGGCTTCAGGTCGGTCGATGTTAGGCTCTCGCATAATACTGAATCACTGTTCACCCTCTTCAAACCAATGGTGCACCTGTTTCACATATTGCGTCGATATTGTCCACCGACCGCAAACAGTGCTTCGGTAATTTGACCGAGGGAAGCGACCTTCGTAGTCTCCATCAATTCGTCGAATACATTTCCGCCTTCTCTAGCAACCTTCTGAAGGTTGGCGAGTGCATCTTCGTCACGAGAAATAGCATGGGTTCTTTCAAGACAGGCCTGTTTCTCTTCAGGTGTTGCCCTAGCGAGTTCCATATCGAATTCATCAGCACTTGATGCGTCGAAGGCTTTGGCATTTGGATTGAGGAAGGTATTGACTCCAACAATAGGCAGGCTACCATCGTGTTTGAGATGCTCGTAATACATGCTCTCGTCCTGTATCTTTCCGCGTTGGTACATTGTCTCCATTGCTCCAAGAACCCCTCCCCTTCGGCTCAGTGCCTCGAATTCTTGGAGAACTGCTTCTTCGACCAGGTCGGTCAGTTCTTCGACGATGAATGAACCTTGCATTGGATTCTCGGTCTTGGTCCAACCACTTTCCTTGTTGACGATCAACTGTATTGCCAGAGCTCTACGTACTGAATCTTCAGTCGGAGTAGTGATGGCCTCATCGTAAGCATTGGTGTGGAGACTGTTTGCATTGTCTTGAATGGCAAGCAGTGCTTGAAGGGTGGTGCGAATATCATTGAAATCGATTTCTTGTGCGTGCAGACTGCGGCCACTGGTCTGGATGTGGTACTTGAGTTTCTGAGAACGTTCACCTGCACCGTAAAGGTCGCGCATTGCTACCGCCCAGATCCGTCGTGCAACACGGCCGATGACCGTATATTCAGCATCGAGTCCATTGCTGAAGAAGAAGGAGAGATTCGGTGCGAATTCGTTGACATCCATTCCTCTACTTCGGTAATATTCTACATAGGTGAATCCGTTGGCGAGCGTTAGAGCGAGTTGAGTGATCGGATTCGCACCCGCCTCGGCGATATGGTATCCACTGATACTTACAGAGTAGTGATTTTGAACTCCATTGTCGATGTAGTATTGTTGCACATCACCCATCAATTTGAGAGCGAAAGGAGTTGAGAAGATACAGGTGTTTTGGGCTTGGTCCTCCTTGAGGATATCTGCTTGTACAGTTCCTCGTACAGTCTTCAATGTACGCGCTTTGATCTCGGCATATGTTCCTCCATCAACCAATTCATCACCGCGTTTATTGATGGTTGCAAGGCCAAATCCATCGTGTCCATCAGGTAGAACTCCACGGTATCCTGAAGCATCTGCCTGCAACTGAAGATGTCGCTCGACCTGTTGGTCTATGGCTGCATTCAGGAAGAACGCGAGTATGATTGGTGCTGGACCATTGATGGTCATCGAAACGCTGGTGTTGGCATCACAAAGGTCGAATCCAGAATACAGCCGTTTTGCATCATCGATGCTGGCGATACTTACTCCTGAGTTCCCTACCTTGCCCCATATATCTGGACGCTTGTCCGGATTACGACCATACAGTGTCACACTATCGAAGGCTGTTGAAAGCCTGACGTAATCCTGCCCTTGACTCAAAAGGTGGAATCTTCGATTCGTTCTCTCTGCTTCACCTTCTCCTGCGAACATCCTTGCACTGAGTTCGTCCGTGCGCTTGAATGGAAACACACCAGCAGTGAATGGGAAGTGACCTGGTGCATTCTCTCGATTCAGCCAGTAGTATAGATCCCCATCATCATTCATTGTTGGAAGAGCGACACGTGGAACCATTTGATGAGACAGACTTTCGGTCTTTGTTTCGACCTTGAATGGCTTGCCTCTGACATGGTATGTATACTCGCCAGATGCATATTGCTCAGCCAGAGAACGGAACTCAGATACTGAGTTACGAGCATTTCCAACCTCAGCAAGAATTGAATTGATCTGCTCCGACAAGTCTGCAGCGGTTTCAGGTACTTCACGGGCTGCGGTCTCAAGATGTTGCAGCAAACGCAGTTTAGCAGCCATCTCCTTACTGGCTGAATGATATTCGCGTATGCAGGAAGCAATCTCAGAGAGATAGTGGACTCTTTCAGGTGGAATCACTCCTTTTCTTTCGCCAATCATCCCAATCGGCTCACTGGCATCGAATCCAACCATCGTGGCAAGTTTACTCCACAGTACGTCAACTCCAGGGTCAGCGAATTGGCTGGCTATGGTAGCGACAACAGGAAGGTCTTCATCAGCGCCATCAAACACGTTGCGGTTCCTTCTGACTTGTTTTCTGATTGCACGTAGGGCATCCTCGCTACCCCTCTTCTCGTACTTGTTGAGAACTATCAAGTCAGCAACATCGAGCATCTCGATCTTCTCTAATTGTGTATGTGCTCCAAACTCGGCGGTCATAACATACAATGAGTGATCGGCCACACTGGTGATTGCATCACTTCCTTGACCAATTCCGCTGGTTTCGCAGAATATGAGGTCAAATCCAACCGCTTTGGCCACATTGATGGCTCGGTCTAGATTGGTGCTGATTTCTGAACCGCTTCCACGGCTGGCCAGAGAGCGCATGAACAGGTTGTTGTTAGACAATGAATTCATTCTGATGCGGTCGCCAAGAAGGGCTCCACCTGTACGTTTTCGAGTTGGGTCCACGCAGAGCAAGCATACCTTCTTGTCAGGATTATCTCGAAGTATCCTCAGCATCAATTCATCGAGCAGGCTACTCTTTCCAGCACCACCGGTACCGGTGAATCCGATGACTGGAACCTCAGCATTGTTGGTTCTGCAAGTTTCCAATACTGAAGAGAACACCTCTTCAGAAGCACTTTCCGAAAGGGTCAGCAACAATCCTACTTTGGCCATCTCATCTGCAGAAACTGGCCCGTTGAGAGTAGCCATTCTCTGCTCAGTGGTAAGGTCGACTTCTGAGGCCTTATCCATCAGGTCATGGATCATACCCATCAATCCCATCTTGCGTCCATCGTCAGGAGAATAGATTCGTGATATTCCACTGTCATGTAGGTCGCGCATCTCTGGTGGAGTGATGGTCCCCCCTCCTCCGCCGAATATCCGAACATGTTGACAACCTGCTTCGTCGAGTAGTTGACGGATGTAGGTGAAGTATTCCATATGTCCACCTTGATATGACGTAAGAGCGACAGCATGAGCGTCTTCCTGAATAGCGCAGTCAACCACGTCCTTTGCTGAACGGTCATGACCAAGATGGATGACCTCTGCTCCGGTGGATTGAATCAAGCGTCGCATGACATTGATGGCAGCATCATGGCCATCGAACAATGAAGCAGCCGTGATGACTCGAACGGGTCCAGTCGAGGTCGTGAAACTCCCGCCTTCCTCAGCCACCATGATTGACCGAATGAAGGTCGGTTCAACAAACCATCGACTATTCACAGTTAGTATCAAGGCACAAGACGTGGGGCGTCGGTCGGCGAGAACATGGCCGGAGCCAGATGGACGATGCATTGGGAGGAGACCAAGGTCTTCGATGTCAATGCAGTCGCATTGGGAGTAAATGAATTGGATTTGATGATGGCAGCAGGCCAGGCTTTGGCACATGAGGCAAAATCTTCCATCAGAGACATTCCTCAGATAGGCGAGATATGGTTCATTTGTGGGCCTGGAAACAATGGAGGTGACGGTTTTGTTGCAGCAGAAGAGTTCCAAGCAATGTATTCCCCAAACAATGAGCCCCAAGTTCGAGTTCTAGCCACTCATGAGGAACAGAAGTCCATTGCCTCAAGAATCGTGCGTTCACGATTGGGGGAAGGAGATATTCCGTTACACGTCTGGGAATCTGGGCGTTGGTCTCGCCCTCTGCCTACAGATCGTCGCATCCTCATGTTGGTGGATTGTATGTTGGGAGTCGGGCAGGGTGGACCGGGAGAGTCTGCCCTTCCCAGAGGCCGTATTGCTGAAGTGATAGATTGGTTACAATCTAGATTCGAGGTACAATTTCCACGAGTTTTGGCTTGTGATGTCCCAACAGGGTGGGGTAGTTCATGTGCCATGAATGCAGGCAGAACACTTACTTTTCATTCTGACAAGATAGGTCTAACTCTAGAAGATGGAACTCCTGCACCTGGTATTGGGGGGATCAAGGTTGCAGAATTGCCTTGGCCAGCGAATACAGTAGACCCTGGTCCTGGGGACTTGATTCGATATCCGCCATTACCAACAGATGCGAAGAAGGGCGATAGAGGGCGGGTATTGGTCGTAGGCGGAGGTCCATATCATGGGGCTCCATTGTTGGCTGGAATGGCGGCTGCACGAATGGGTGCTGACCTCATTCATGTAGCAATGCCTGAAAATGCTGCAAATAGAGCCGATTGGCCGGCCGAGATAATTCCGGAGATATTACCAGATAGAGACCATTTGAGTATCGCCAGTGTTGAGATGATCGAGGAGAGGATGAATTCTGGAAGAGGAGTGCAGGCACTGGTAATAGGTCCTGGATTGGGAACTGATGAAGAGACCATCGCTGCAGTTCGGCGAATATTGGTACACGCCGCTAGCAAGGGAGTGCCTACCGTCATCGATGCAGATGCCATCCATGCACTTCCGGTTGCAGCTTGGCCTGTGGATCTGGTGGGAGTCGCTACGCCACAACTGAAGGAATTCAAGGCTTGGTTGAAACAGACTCCTCCATTTGAGATGTTCAGAGATGCGCTGAATTATTCGCTGTGGAAAGAGAACAGTCTGGAAGAAGAGAATGCTGCTTTGATATGCACTGGAGAAATCGATGAGTTGTTTGGCCTTGGAGCACGATACTCAGTTTGTGAAGGAGGTTCTGCACGGATGGCGATGGGAGGTACAGGAGACCTGTTGGCTGGAGCGATTGGAGGCCTGATGGCAGTAGGAATGTCACCGTGGTCTGCAACCAGACTTGCTGCTTGGTTGATGCGCAGAGCAGGTGAAATGGCTGAGGCTGAACTTGGACCTGGAATGGTTGCATCAGACATTCCGCTCTATCTAGCGAAGGCACTGGCTCAGCGATTAGAGACATAATCGCTGTAGTTTCCTCTGAACATCTTGATACTTCCTTCTTTTAATTCGAGGACCCAGTTAACCACTTGGTCCAGGAACCAACGGTCATGACTAACGGTCATGATAACGCCCTCGTACTCTGAAAGCGCATCTTCCAAACTCTCTTTGGCATCGACATCGAGATGATTGGTGGGCTCATCTAGAAGTAACATGTTGTTGTCTTCAAGCAACAATTTGAGTAGAGCGACCCTTGCTCTCTCCCCACCTGACAGGTCTGCCAGTCTAGTGTCAACCTGTTCCTTGGCAAATTGAAACCTGCCTAGAGAAGCGCGAATATCTCCATATCCCATGTCTGGGCGTAAGCGTTGAATCTGTTGAACTGGATTTAACTCAAAATTCAAGGTTCTATGATCTTGATGGAAATAGCCCAGAACCACTCCCGGACTAACTTCCAGTTTTCCTGCGGATATTTCTTCATCACCATTTATCATCTTCAGCAAGGTTGTTTTTCCTGAACCATTCCCTCCTACAAGCCCAATTCTTTGACCCTTGGATATAGAGAGGTCAACCTTTTCCAATATCGCTTTCTCAAGCCCTTCAAACCTTTTGCTGACCTCCTTCAACTCAAGAACATCCATCGATGCTTTGTCGACTGATTCTAGATTGAATCGCATCGCCTTTCGTTTCTTGGGAACTCTTTCTTTCAGAGCCTTACGTTGTCGTTGTAGTCTCTCCAACATCTTGTGTTTGGCAGAGATTGATTTGTCGTATTTGTTGTTTCTTTTCATGTGCTGCAACGCGCCCAGTGTACTCTTGATCTTCTTTTCAACAGTTGAAATCATATCTCCAAGTGCGGCTTCATCTGCTATTTTCTGGCGCAGATGATCACTGTAGTTACCATTGTACTGCCAGACCATATTGTTCTCTATCTCAATGATTCTAGTACACACCTTGTCGAGAAAGTATCTGTCGTGACTCACTATCATCATCGCCCCTGGGAAGTCCATCAGAAAACTCTCGAGCCACTCGGTTGTTTCTATGTCCAGGTGATTGGTTGGCTCATCGAGGAATAGCACATCGATTCCGTCAAGTCCAACCAATTGTCTTGCCAGCGACAATTTTGCTCTCTCTCCACCCGATAGGGAATTCACTTTCATGTCCAATGGGTGGTGTCCCAGCCCCAATCTCTTGAGGATGGAACCTGCTCTTGCAGCCACGTTTGCACCTCCACTGCTTGCAAGCATCTGTTGCAGTTCTGCATAGCGATCGAGTACACTTTGCCATTCTCCATCGTAGAATTCAGGCTTTCCCATCTCTTCTTCGATGTTTGTAATCTCTTCTTCAAGTTCGAGAAATTGCCTACCTTTCCGAGCTAACTCTTCTTCGATGCTGGCATCATCATCAATGTCGCGAATCTGTGTCAAGTAGGCGATTCTGAGTCCATCACTGAATTCGATATCTCCGAGGTCTTGTTTTCGCTGACTGATCGTGTTGAGTAGTGTGGTTTTACCAGAGCCGTTATGGCCGACTATTCCAACCCTGTCACCCTCGTCAATATTGAATGAGATGTCTTTCAGTACATCGACTGCTCCAAAGGAACGAGATACCTCCTCGACCTTGATCAACTGCCTGACCATGACTCTCCCGATTCGGCGGTCAGGATGCTACTGAAGGGTCTGCCGGTCAATCAAAGGCAGAGAATACTGAAGTTGCTCGAACCCGTTTACTCTCCAACAACATGACTTCTCTTTTTCTTTGGCGCCTGGCTTTCATCTTTGAACGCATACGTGGACAGGCGAAGGCACAGACAACAAAGCCCAGTGTTCCTCCAACCAACATGGATGCCAGCATCGGTAATCCTAACATGATTGCATTCAAGGCGCCAAATACGATTCCTATCCACAATCCAATTCCCAAAGGGCGTTCAATCAGTACGGCAAGGACTGAACGATTCCGCACCTCATCTGCCGGGGCGTTGTCTGCGAGGGACTTGGCCATTCAAGACAAATCAAAATCGGAAGTAAATAAACCACAGGCCGGAGGATGTCTGAAAATCCGTGTTTTTGCGCATTCCCAATTTTCACGAAGGCAGGTTGGAGATGGCATCTTCATGTCTTTCAAGCAGATTTCGCAATTTGACCTTCAGGCTTGGAGTGAGCAGGTTGTTGTCTGTATTCCATTCCTCTGGGTCCAAGATAAGCGCGTTTGGGGTCTCGAAACCCTTCCAAGTCGGCTCCTTGATGTGATTCTCACGCAATTCATCGAGTAACCATGAAGAGACAGCAGGATCGCTACAGATATCTTCCCACTCTCCTGAGATATGCAGTCCAACGGCTTTGATGGCATCCATCAGTGCTCTCTTGCTGGGGTGTGCGATGACATAGGTATTCTTTCGATTACGGCCATCGAGAATGCACTGTTCAATGAGTGGTGAGAGTTTGAGATTCTCTTCAAGAGGGGCGGGAGAAACGTATTTGCCATTTTCAAGTTTGAATTGGGATTTTACACGACCAGTTATCGAAAGATATCCATCTTCTGACAGGGTCCCCAGGTCTCCGGTTCGGAAACCACCATCAGCGGTCATCACTTCTGCTGTAGCTTCTGGATTGTTCCAGTATCCCTGCATGACATTTGGTCCATGAACGATGATTTCCCCATAGTCTGGATTGTCTGGGTCATCCCAGACGCTGGTATCAATGCTGACCTTCACTCCACTGATCGGTTTGCCGACTGTGTACAATCGAGAATTTCCTTTACCCATCCATCCGTTTGCACAGACCAATGGTGAGGTTTCGGTCAAACCATATCCTTCGTAGCATGCAAACCCAACCTGTTGGACGAATGAAGCAACGTCTGGAGAAAGTGCTGCTGCGCCGGAAAGTGCAAATCGAAGGTTGCCTCCAAAACGGGCACGGACCTTCTTCCAAACCAACTTGTCGAAGAGTTTGTCACTGAATCCCTTTGCTGGCACTGCATCGCAATCGACTCCAGCCTTCTTGATTCTCTTGCTTGCATAGAGTTTCGCTTGTCCAGACATGAATCTCTTGAAACCACTGGTCTGGAATTGAGAATTGACCCTGTCATGGAACTTATTCCAGACACGTGGAACTGCCAATAGGCAGGCGGGTTTTATCTCTTGACACTCGTCAGCAATCTTGGTCAGGTCAGAGATGAGATTGATATGCACACCTGAGCGTATCATGTAGTGTAAGTCGAATGTACTGCCAAAGGAATGTGCCCACGGCAGGAAAGCAGCATTACGGTCGCCGACGTATATCTCGAAAACTGATTGTACAGCGATCACGTTTGAGAGAAGGTTCCAATTTGAGAGCATGACTCCTTTGGGATTACCAGTTGTTCCACTTGTGTAGATGAGTGTAGCAAGGGCCTTGAAGTCATCCCCATCCTTTTCCTTGTTGTCTGAGGCTCTACCCATTTTCACGAACTCACTCCAGTTTTGTACATCAACTCCTTCTGGAGGAATTTCATTGGGTGGTTCATCACCTAGTAGAATGACCCCTCCAGATGGCCAGCCTGAGGCCTGTTCTGGAAGATTGGCTACCAACCTATCTAGAACTCCTGTGTCTGATACAACGATTACGGTTGGTCTTGCATCATCGATGATGTACTTCCATTCACTACCGTGTTGATGGGTATACATTGCAGTATATGCAGCTCCAATCTTATTGGCAGCATAAGCAAGAGCAGCCCACTCAAGTCTATTATCGGTGATCAGGGCTATTCGTTCCTCTGGAATAACTCCCTTGTCTCGAAGACCATTTGCTACTGAATCAACCAGGTCTGCAAATTCTGAATAGGTCAGATTCATTCGTTCCATTCCGGCTTCCTGAATCCATCCAAGACATGGTAGGTCAGCAAATTTATCGACGCTTTGCCTTAGCATTTGATACAATGTCCGAGGGTCTTCTCCGGAAGGTTGACTCCAATCTCGATGTGCATCCGCTTTTGGCCAAGCCCGTTGTTGTTCAGTAGTTGCCATGTCTCACGAAACACGGTCCTCCTTAAGAAAGTCCGGCCGGTCAATCCTGTGTCAGAATATTTTGCGCCAACTCTCTCCAATCTCTTCCACCATTGCGGTTTGCAAAGGGGCTGGCAGGGCTTGGGTGCGGTATTTTTTCGATTTTCTGTTCAAGTTTCAATGCAGTAATACGGTCATGAGCATGGTTCCCGATTCCAATGATTCTCTCAATATCTAGAAGTCTTACCAGTTCTCTGAGATGTTGGTCGCATCTAGCGAGTAATTCTCCCCCTTCCTCGGCGTTGAGTTTGTCTGGGGTCAGGTTTCCACCTTCTGGGGTGAAGATCCACAATGGGCAATGGTTGGTGATGTACACGTTCCTATGAATCTCCTCTGCATCTCCGAATAATTCTGAGAGCAGACCCCATATTCTACGTCCCGAAATCTCAGGTTTAGGGCACTCCAGTCCAAATACAGGTCTTTTTGGATGGAGGATTGGAGGTTGTTCAACCTCGAGGCCAGTTATTTTCAGAGTTGTCCTGACCTCGTCTGGACAGCCGAATGGGATTCCTGTGTTGCCCATTCCGTGTCCTGGATTCATTCCAACCATCAGCGTCTTGGCACCAAGACCAGCGAATCTGCGGATGTACTCTGAGTGTGGCTCCCAAGCGTATTCCAAAGGGTTGTAGAAGAGGCCGATTTTTTCTGAAGAGGAAAAGGTACGTTCGGCGATTTCACGGACATCATTAGACAGACTTGCTGCGGCATCTAGAACAGTCTGCATCACCTATGCGAGGGGGTATCGGTTCATGAGTTCAAACCCAAGGGCATCAGAAGATGAGTTGAGCGATTTCAGGTACTACAGCATCGCTGAATGCTTCCGAGAAGTCCTCGAAGGCAACTCCATTTGGGTTATTTCTCAATCTCTTGGCTCTGGTTGAGACTATATTCCAAGCAGTCTTCTTTCCAATGCCTGGAACCGCCTGTAACTGTGCTTGTGTAACGCTGTTGATATCGAGTCCAGTTTCAACTCCGGTGATGCTTCTTTTTCCATGAGAAGTGACAACGATGTCAGATTCGCTTTCCAGTGGGATGTGATATGATGCGCCGATCAGAATTGGATATGCACCTATTTGACGGCCAAAGGTGACGCCACTGTTGCCACGGACTTCTTCTGAGAGATGTTCAGATGAAAGATTGGAAGGTAGGCGTATTCGGTTGTCGTGGCTCTCCCAGCGTACTCGCTTCAGCACATGACCGAGCGGAAACATCTCCTCAAGAAGTGGAGCATCGACCTCATCTCTGACCCACTCCTTGAATTCCCTGAATGGAGCCTCTTGAACATCTTGAAAACCTTCACCTTCAACTTGTCTGATGTTGATACGACGCAACCACAAATCTTCATCCTTCAGTTGTTTTAGCAATTCCTTGTTGTGCGTATATGAAGCATCGCTTTCGCCGTTGAGTCCAGCAATGAAATTCAACCCAGGCAATAGCCTTGGAAGTCCTCTTTCTCCTCGATGTCTACCGTGCTCGTTGATCAGTCTAATCGCAGTCTTGAGTTGTTCAGAATCACAGTTAAGCCAGTTTTCTTGATGCACATTAGGGTCCGCACTCTCTAGACCAAAGGAGAGAATTGCACCATCAGAGAGAGTTTCACAGAGCGTCTTGGTAATCTCGGTTGCCGGTTCCAGACTCTCAGCGATGATACTTGGATTGGCATTGTCAACATGGAGGATGTCAAGGCGTTCATCTGCACGTAATCCATGCAGTAGTTTAGCTATTGGCTCGGGATTTGGAATGGGATATTCCAGTTCCACCACTCCTTCTGCCATGTAGGTATAGACATCGGTCATACCTCCTAGTCGAACGTGCTTCACTCCACTTTCAAGAGCGATCTGTACTTCTTTCATGACATCTTCAGGCGTTCTCCATAGCGGCACTCCTTTCTTTGGTTCTATGCAGAACTTACAACCACGTTTGTACCTGACACAGCCCTGGTAGACCTCGACCTCGTAGGTGAGTGGCCCAGCCAGATCTGGATGTGAAGATACTGCCAACGATGCTGCACCAGTTTGTGCCCATTGTGTCCATTGTTCGGCCGTTCTGCGTTGGTGTTTCCATTCGCCTTGAGCAAGGAAGTGATGCAGGGTGGCATCAGTATCCTGAACGGCAAGGAAGAGGTTTCGCCGAAGCGGCAACCAGCCCTGTTGTCTCCAGCCGCGTATTGCCCAGCCTCCACAAAGAATTGGCAGTTCTGGAGGAACTGTGCGGAGGAGATCATCGACCTCTCTTCTGCTGACTGGAGTTCCTCTGAGATATTTGCCTGGTACAATTGCACCGGCAAGGACAACTACCCCTGCTAATCCTGAGACATCCTTGTTTGAAAGCCGCCATTGATCGATGGTGGTGTATTCGTAAGGCAGGCCAGACTGTTCGAGAACCCCTGCTATGTAGCGAACGTGAAATCCAAGATATGGTGGAACGCCGAAGGCTGCAGGTTCATCCTCATATCCATCCAGCAGTAACCATTTCGGTTCTGCTTCGGCCATGGTCTCCACCGCCAAGGTACTCAACCATCGAGGCCTTCTTCCTTTCTTGCTTGCATTTCACGGGAAGAGCGTTCATTTCCACCACGGCCACCACCGCCACCTTTTCGGCCACCACCGCCGGACCTACCACCTTTCGCCTTCTGCACTTTGAGGCGGCGTCCTTGGACATCATGTCCATCGAGATTCTCAATGACCTTATCCGCAGTCTCATCCGAGACAGTCACGAAGCCGAATCCTTTGGAGCGGTCGCCATCCATGACGATGTGGCAATCATTGACCTTTCCATGCTCGGAGAAGACCTTGGTGAGTTCGTCATTGGTGATCTTCCAAGGTAACCCTCCAACATATAGTCGAGTTCCAGCAGCCTGTTTTCTACCACCGCCACCACCCTTCTTGCCGCCTTTCTTATCTCCAGCATCGTTGACTGTCAGGTTGCGGCCCATGAAATCCTTCTTGTTCATTCCAGCAATCGCTTTCTCTCCTTCGTCATCTTTTGCAAATGTGACGAATCCAAAGCCTCGATTATTTCCAGTTTCTGTATCTTTCATCACGATATGGTCCACGACCTTACCGTATTTCTGGAATGCTTCCAATAGATCGTCATCAGATACCTTCTGGGATATGCCACCAACGAAGAGTTTGCGACCCTTCGGTCTTTCTTTGCGGCCTCCGCCTCGTCCGCCACTTTGGCCTTGGCCTTCAAAGCGGAACATCTCTACTTCACTCCCATCATTACGGTAATCAACAGCGATGAGATTGCTTCTTGCACTAGGACCTGCTCCAAAGTGTCTCTCTGCTTCTTTACCCCAGCGCTTGCCCGATTTGTTGTAGTCAGTACTCCCTTCTGGAGATGGCGAATATCCAAGACCGAAACTCTTGGCAAGAGCGCGGAATGAAAGATATCCACAGCCAGAGCAAGAAACATTCCAATCCTCATGGTCAGCGGCCTCCAATTGTAGTCCACATTGCGGACAAATCGCTTGAAGGACACCACAGTCTTCTCCACTTCTCATGTCCAATCTAACGACAGGAGTTGCTTCAAGAACGGTTGCTCGAATGATATCTCGACGTCTAACGCCGTCACTGGCATCGTGCAGATATCTGTCAACCATCTTGGTCACATGCATCTGGCCATACAACTGATCTGGCAATGGTTCACGAGAATCGTCTCCTTCAACATGGATGATTCGTGCTTCAACCATCGATTCTCGAATCTTGGCGATTTCTGCGATGACCGTATCCCCAGATTTTACCAGAGGAGGTCCCCCAGCAGTAGAACTGACATTGACAATTCGCTCGTCTTCATTGAAATGCACAGTACCGGTAGTGGTGGAAACCAACTTGTCAGCGATGACTGCGACTCCATCACCAGCCCCCCACTCCTCTGTTTTCGCAATTGTCTCGCCAGGTGTGACGATACTTGTGTTGCTCATTGAATCAAACTCCTCTTCCACCCCAGAGGGGTGAACATTGAATCAGCCGGCTGGCTACCTGTTTTTCAACCCAACCCTCAGAGAATGACATGATTCATTCACGACTCAGACGCCAACACATGACTGGAGTGCTACTCATTCGAGATACATGATGCTGATATATTGCGGGTAGACGAAACTCCGCTTCGAGAGTAGTACTGGCTGACCAGCCATGTTCTACAGCCAACCTCTCGATATGTGTGGCTTTGGCATTGTGCATCAAATGGATCAGTTTTGCAGAGGAATTCATAGCGGCTATGAGGAATGGTCTGTCTGCACCTTTGGTCTGCCAACCCCAAGGCGGATTCATAATCACGGTTTCAGGTTGGACTTCAGTGGGTAGTTCACCTTCAATTCGGTGGGTGAGAACTTCGACATCTGAATAAGGTGCTGATGCGGTTCTTGCAACCTCAGCGGCATTTGCATCTGCCTCAATCAGCCATACATGAGCCGCACCTAGGAGATGTGCGCCTATCCCAAGAATGCCGTTGCCAGCACCTAGGTCTGCCACCTTCCTTCCTTCCAACCCGTCGATGGTGGACAACCATCTGGCAGCAAGATTTCCCTCGGTTGAATATTGCTCATCTGCAGCATTTGTTTGCGGATGTGCAGGCAATCTGGACAATGCCATGGCCAGATGCCTTTGGCGAATGGTATCACCAACGAATGTTTCTTCCATGCTGGTCCATATTCTTGCGTTGAGCGGCAGCGTCAGCCTGTCTGCGCATCTCTTGCAATCTATCCAGAGTTGAAAATTCTTGAGTTGAAGTGGCATTGTTGGAAACTGGGGCTTGAGCACTGTTCGTTTGCCCATTTGCAGCATTCTTTCGCAGTGTTGCAATTCTACGAATCTGTTCGGCCTCTGTATTCAACCGAGCCATCAATTGCTGTCCAGGAAGTTGATTCCCACAGGACAGACAAACTTGTGCACCTTTGTTCCGTGGGCTGCCACAATTCGTGCAGTATGCCATGTTCTTCAATCAGAGGCTGCCGCGGCCCCGTCTTCAATCCTTTGGCTAAGAAATCAAGTTGTCGAGGTCAGACTCATGAACAATGGCCAGGTGTCTACTCCAGCGGCTTCACAGAATTCACTGGCTTCTGCAAATCTAGGATCTCCCATCATATCTCCGGCCTCCATGCCTTCAGCCATCAGTTCCTGTACCACCTGTCTGAATGAATCCACAACACCACCATCCGAAGGGACAGGCATTGTTTTTGGGGCCTCATTCTTTGGAATTGGAACTCCTCCTGAAGCAGGTTCAGGTTCTGAGAGTGGTACAGGTATTTCTTCTACTTCAGGAGATGGCATAGGCGCTTCTTCCACTTCATCAATCATTGGCATTGGAGGTGGAGTTTCTTCAACGTTAGGAACCTCATCCATCACAGGTTCAGGTTCTGGCAACGCATCTTGAGTTTCAATTTCAGGAACCTCGCCAGCATTTGCAGAATGAGTAACACTAGCCAACAAATCGGCACTGAAACCATCTATCAGTTCAGACACTTCTGATTCATCCTCCTCTTCAACCTCTTCGATGAGATCGTGAAGGTCGGTGACAGGAGCCTTGGGTGGCATTTGTTCGGTTGGCTCTTCTGTATTTGGACGGGGAACAACTGGAGCTTCAGTAACAGTAGACTGAATTGATTCTACACGAGGTATTGGGTCCTCCTCTTCAGCCTCACTACCGGGTGGGAAAGAGACGTATGCTTTTCCGACCATGCTTTCGAATGGCATAGGGATATGCAGGCTTTTCAATTCAGGGAGATCAGGATGCCTGAAAGTCAGCATTGAATGAATCTCAAATCGACGCTGCATGGGGACGTTAGCATCTATCGGGAGGGGAGCGATTCGTGTGGAACTTCGCTTCCAACCATCATTGGTGACCAGATGTTGTAGCCAATTTCCGAGTTCATGAGTTGCGATGTCCAAAAATTGGAATGATGCATCACGGGGGTTGAATCCTTGCGACTCAAACAGATGAAGTGAATGTCTTGGTCGATGGAACAGGCCGAACACAGGATATTCATGCTCCACTGTGGCTCCATGTTGCTCGAGGATAATTCTTTCACTTCTCTTGCAGAGAATCAGAACCTGTACTCGCTGAACACTTGAATCCCAAGCCCCAGGCCAACGCTTGTCGGCCTCATCATTGAGTTGCTTCAGAGTCTGGTCTTTCAAGACCGTCACTATGCCCATGCGTACACCGAAGCCACGCACTTGCAATCGACATATGAGTCCTTTCACGTTGGGACTACTTTCAACATTCCTTCTGCCAACAATAACTCTGCCAATAGCATGCAACCACCCGCAGCACCGCGAATCGTGTTATGCGATAATGCTGAGAACCTAAGCACCTTTCCTTCTACTTCTATTCCACCGACGACTACAGCCATTCCTGCCTTCAGGTCAAACACATTTCCATTTTCTTTACCGGCCATTAGGTGAAGTTCCCTGTTTGGAACCTCATCGATTACGACTACCGGACTGCTTGGTGCAGAGGGTAGATTGAGATGCTGTGGTCGATCTGACCACGCGTTCATCCATTCTTTGATTTCATCCAGACTGGCTTCTCTATCCAGTTCTACTTCGACATGCACCATATGGCCATTCTTTACCGAGATTCTTTCACATTGTACCTGAACATCGATGTTTGCTGGTCTGATTCCTTGCATGGTTACTCGACCTAGAAGGTGTAACAATTCCTCTGCAATCTTTTCGGCTTCACCAGGTATTTCAGAGTCTAGATTTCCTGCCAATGCATCTTTGTTCAACAATAACCCCCATCCACCACCGGACAGCGCCTGTTCCGTTCGAATCTTCAATGAGTGGAATCCTACCATGTCCCAGAGTGGTTTCAATGGAAGAGCAACTGGAACCACGGTACAATTCGTAGAGCAGGCCAAAGTTCCTAGTTCGGAACTGTTCCAATGTTTCAGGTGATGAGGATTCAAATCTGCAATGACAAGAGGAACGCCATCGATACAGCGAAAGGCGCTTGCATTGGAGAAAACCTGGAATCCTGCTTCACTGAGTTGAGGCTCGACTCGGCGGGCGACCTCGCTTGGAAGTGCAGAGAACACCAAGTCCACTCCGGCAAGTAACATCTTCTCAACCAGTTCTTCGCTTTCAAGGTCGATGACCATCAGATCAGGAAGAATAGGCCTTGGAGATTCGAGCCTCCATTCAAGTGAGGAAAGAAACCGTCCTGCAGTTTGCTTGCTTCCAGCAATAGCACGTAACTCAAACCATGGATGTTTTTCCAATCTCTCTTGGAATCTTTGTGAAACCAAGCCACTGGCCGAAAGTATGGCGACACCGCGAGTATCCACGGTGCATGCAAAGGGACTTGGTTGAAGAGTTCTACCATTAACCATCCAACGTTTGACTACGTCAAACGGAAATTTCCTAAAGTGCCTTGTTAGGTGCTTGTTTTAAGTACGATTGTTTAGACGCCAAGCCGATGAAGTCTAACGCGCAAGTAACAGCAGACAAGCCCCGACGAGCACACAGCCTCGTACTAAGCATGATGATGATTCTGACAGCACTGTCGGCAGGAATCTCTGGAATACCCTTGGCCAATGCCACTGGGCCAAATGGAGAATGGATACAAATCGACATGGATCAAGGACATTTCGAAATCGGAGAAACCGTTGATGCTACAGTTTCAGGCGGAGGTCTTGGTGTTGGTGATGGATATACAGTTGTATGGTTCCTTGAGGATATGAATCAGACTGTTGTCGATAATGGCAGTGAGTCTATCCTTCAACCATCTGACAATGAAACTTTCTCTTATGATTACAGTTTCCAAGGTCTTTCTGATGATTGTTACAACTTCGTGGCTAAGCTTGACGATAATAATGCCGGCAACGTTGGATACTCCTCGATGATGTTCGATGTTGGAACAGGTGTCTGTCAAGGTGCAGGTCCAACCGGTCCAAGCATGTGGTGGAACGGTTCGTATTGGTGGGATGCAAATGATAGCGTTGCATATACTGCTGAAGTGAGCGGTCTAGATGCAGGGCTAACATACAATCTTGGTTGGGAAGTAACTCCTCATGATGACCCTACAGTAACCATGGCATCTGACTCTGTTGATTTGACCGGCATGGGTGAAGAGCCAAGTGTTCTAGCAGATGTTGGACAACTCGGTGATGGATGTTATGAGATTAAGGGAATGCTCTTCGATGCAGATAACAAGGAAATTCCAGGCAGTGGTGCACATTACCTGTTTGAGGTAGGCAATGGAGTCTGCCAGCAAGGTCCACCACCGATGATGATTGAT
>CAXRJY010000229.1:0-8802 GCA_964230915.1 Candidatus Poseidoniaceae archaeon
GTGAATGGTACACCAGCAATGTGGATACCATATGAAGTTGGGAATAAGTGGATCAGGGCTTCTTTGGAAGGAGTGTCTGAGGAGATTCGTATTGATGTCGAGCATGGAGTCATGGTAGCAATGGAAATTGAAAGGACCCAAGGTTTCAATGTGGAAATGGTGGGAGATGAGATGACCACCGATGAAGATGACCGTGTGACTTTGCGTGCGTGGGGTAATGATGCTAATGAGAATCGTTGGACCATTGATGTTACTTGGAGTCTAAGTGTGGCGCAGTCCTTTGCTCAATATTGTGATGAAAACAAGGTTGCGCCCACTTGTTACTTTGAGGCCGATGTAGTAATGCCGACCCCATATGAGATGCGTGCTACCTATGCTCCTGCTGATAGCACAGAATTCTTCACTGAGATAATATATTTCGATGTGTCACATGGTGTTCTCGATAGTATGGAGTTTGACAGTGATGAGGATCTGGATATTGAAACAACAGTAGATGATAAGATACAGTTCAGTGTGATTCTAAGAGATGCCGATGGAAATGAGATTATTCCTGATGGGGTGGAGTTTGAATTGTCTGGAACCTCATTGGTGGATGGAGATTGGTCTGTTTCATTGACTGATGGCATGTGGGATAATGAATTGGAATGGACTCCTGGTCTAGTTGCAGAATATCATGATTTCAGATCAGATATAGTGGGTGATTATGTACTCAAGGCATCTATTGGAGAACTGGAAGAAGTAGCACTAATCAGTATTCTACATGGAAATCCGGTATCATTTGAGACCGTTGATGAACAAGGAAACATAGTTTCTGGGTCATACAGTATCATTGCTGGTCAGACCTTCCAAGTTTCAATCATCGCTTTCGATTCAGCAGGTAATCAATTCACACAAGAGGTTGAGTGGAGTGGTCAACAGCAAGGAACCAGTATCTGGACATATTCTGATATTGGGCAAGTTGTTGCACTCGGTGATGCCAAATATGCCATCACTCTAACCAAGACAACCACTGATACTGGAGCGCATATCCTCAGATTCTCTCATGCCCTCGTCAATGATGAATCAGATGTAATCAATGTCACTGTGTACCCTGCAGATATTGGTAGATTGGAACTTGAGGTCGGTGCTGAAACGGTTCAGCAATTGGATTCATTTGACATCACTATTGCAGCATTTGATATCTATGATAATGAGATTTTGGTACCTACATCAATTGTGGTTTCTGCATCTGGAAGAGGAACTGTTTCAATGGTCGAGGGTGACTTTGCACATTGGAGAATTACTACACTGGATGAGGGCAAGCATACTGTAACCATCGAGGCCAACAACAAGTCTGGATTCACTCTGTCCAAGACTGGTACCTATACCGTTGATGGAAACCTAGCAGGCTTCTTTGAGTCTGGAGGAACCATGTATTACGTCGGTGCCGGCCTTGGATTCTTTGTCTTGGCTGCTCTTGTGGTTGTGGTGGTAATTCTGGCTCGTCGCTCAGGTGAAGGATATGATGAGTATGATGATGATTTTGAAGAAGAAGATGAGTATGATGAGCCTTCAGGTCCTACATCAGGTCCTACATCTGGTCCAACTGATGGCCCGCAGTCTTCGCCCCAAGATTATCAGGCGGCAAATGAATTCGATGGAGGATATCAGTTAGAAGGTGGCTACGATCAAGGTGGATACGCAGAACAGTCAACTGGTGGTGATGATAGCTACAGAGTAGATGAGAATGGTACCGAGTGGTGGCAGGATGATAACGGAATCTGGTGGTACAAGGCCCCTGGTGATTCCGATTGGAGTGAATGGCGAGATTGAAGATGGTGAATCGGGTGCGGGTTCGAAACATCATTCCGGCAGTCATGGCCATCATGATATTGCTTCAGTTCTTGACTCCATTGTCATTTGTTGACTCGCAATCAGGTCATGCAACCTCTGGACGCGGAGCAGTTGTGAGTATCGATATCTCTCCTCAGGATTCACTTTCTATCGACGCGGATAGTCAGATACAATTCACTGCGACCATGTATGATTCAGATGGGGATCAAGTCCTAGGTTCTCCAGATTGGTGGACGGATTCGGGTACCATTGATGCAGGAGGTTTGTTCACTCCAAATCTCATAGGCAGTGCGATGGTTCATGCTAGTAAAGATGGAGTCAATGAAAGTGTTAACCTGACAGTAACTGCAGGTTGGCCTGATTCAATATTGATTGAGACAGAATCACTGGAGATAATGATTGGAAGCAGCGCGCAGATCAATGCTACGATGCTCGACAAGAATGGTAACCATATAGACAACCGTCCTATTTCATGGATGGCTGATTGCGGGAACATCTCAAGTTCCGGATTGTGGACCCCCGTTCAGGTGGGAACCTGCACTATCACTGCACATTGGAATGAGTTACATACCAGCATTAACATCAGTGCAACACCAGGTTCTCCTGCTGTTCTCATCATCCCTTCAGGTTTGAGTGTCAGAAGTGGAGAGTCGATTTCCGTTGCTCCAACCTTACAGGATACTTGGGGTAATGAATTGGCATTATCTGAGGCTGGGACTTTGTTGTGGAGTATCGCTTCCGGTAGTGTCACATCTGGCAATATGTTTCTGGCCGATGAACCGGGAACATGGTTACTCAATGTTTCATCGAGCAGTGGTGCATCTGGTTCAACCACGATAACTGTCCAACCAGCAGCAATAAATGGGCTTGAATTGATAGGTCCTTCCAGTAGTGTGAAAGCAGATGAAGAGGTTGAATTCATTGTTCAAAGAACAGATGTATTTGGCCATGTCACTAACGAGACAGTTCCTCTTTCAAACTGGACATTGGAGGATGGTTCCCTCAAGATGTCTGGTAATTCTACCATTTGGGTTCCGAATCAAGTTGGTACTTGGAACATCAGTGTCTCATTGGATGGATATACTGACTCCGTCGTGGTCGAGGTGCTACATGGATGGGCCACATCACTGGTGTTGGCGGCGGAAAGTGACCGATTGAGTGCTGATGAACAAACAGTCATCTGGATGCAAGCCAGTGATTCAAGAAATAATCGCTGGGTCGTGAATGGTTCTTGGGAGCCTGTTGAGAGTGAGGTCGAAGATTGGATAGAGGATCATGATTCATGGGCACGTTTCATTGCTGCAACAGCAGGGAATTGGACTATCGAAGGAGAATGGTTCGACACTGAACGCCAAATCCTTCTCTCCAGTTCCATAACAATCGAAGTAATTCCAGGAGAGGTCGCTTCAATCACATTAGCCGGCGAAGGAGAAACACTATCAATCGATGAATCATTGAATTTGAATCCAGTGTTACATGATGGAGATGGAAACCCTGTGGCATATGCCCTGCTGAACTGGACCGTTATCAAGGATGGCGTTGAAGAGGACCGAACTGTGGACCTCAGATTGACCAAGGGCGTTTTCCATCCCGAGGAAACGGGCAGTCATGAAATCAGGGCTCGAACTGGCTCAGCACACTCTTCTGTCAGGTTTCATGTCAATCATGGTCAGGCCAGAACAATGAGTGTTAATCTTACAGATACAATCCAGGTTACTTCTGGTTCTTCTGGTGCAATCGTCATGCTTGTCATGGGAACTGATCTGTCGGGTCAGACCTTCGAGATCGATGAGATGGAATGGCAGATGGACCCTGAAGCAGGTATATTCTATCCACACCCGAGTGGCTTGGGTAAGTGGTACTTTGAAGGATACAAGGTTGGAGTCTGGGAGGTTTCTTTGCTTTCAGGACAAGCATCATTGAGTCTTAGCATCGAAGTAATTCCTGGCCCCATTCATCGCTTGGAAGCCAACCTTTCTGCAGCCAAGGTTGAGCAAGGTGAGGAATTACTGTTGACAATCAGAGCATATGATGAACGCAACAACAGTGTTCCAGTTTTTGAATCGACAGTCTCGGTTCATTCAACCGCAGGAAATGTGGAATTCGTTTCAAGTGGCGTATGGAAGATTGAAACTGAAGAAGGGGGCGAGAATCATGGAGTGACTATACGCCACGACAACCTTACACAACAGAGATTCTTTGATGTAAACTCTGCACTTCTTGGTGGCATTTTTGGTTCTTCCAATGGAGCATTGGTTGTTGGTAGTTCTCTAATTCTCGTGCTTCTTGTTGTATTGGTGGTCATCAGGCGACGAATGATGAGCGAGGAGGAAGGTGAATTCTTGGATGAATCGCAGGCAGTGATGCGTGAAGTCCATGAACAGTATCGACAGTTACATGATAACCAACAGGGATATCTAGCAGATGAATATGGATATTCCCAACAATATCAGCAGCCGCAAGCCCAGCAACAACAACAGCAAGCCCAGCAACAACAGCCTCAACAGCCGCAGCAACAGGCTGTTGCTGTTGTTTCACAGCCTGCAAATCCACAGTTGAGTGCAGCAGAAATGGCTGCTCAGAGAGCCCGAGAAACCGGTGTTATGGTAGCTGCTCAGGGAACTATACAGGGACAGTCAGGATGGTATTATGATTCATCTGGAGAATTGACTTGTTGGAATGTTGATGAGGCCGGGAATTGGAGTAGAATTCAATGAGAGATGTGTTAGGATGAGGACTCGAACAAGTGTCTTACTCAGTCTGCTGATTATCTCCTCAACACTTCTCTCCATTTCCGCCACCTCTACTTCATCCCGTTCTTGTGATTCCAGCAATGGCGTCTCTAGTATTGAGATACAGATGCCAGGTTCAGGTGCAATTCCAGCCGATCAACAATTGCAATTATCGGCAGTTGCAAGGAATTCTGCTGGAGATGTAATGGGTGCAACGATGACATGGAGTGTCAGTAATGGCTCGATAAACTGGGATGGACTATTCTCTCCATGGCAGAAAGGTGAAGTCACAGTTACTGTATGTTCTGGCGATGTGTGGAGCAATGCAACCGTTTCTGTACTACAGGGTGAAACAGTTTCAGTGGGTCTGAACCTTTCGAAAGATGAATTGACTGCTGATGAAACGGTGGTACTTGATCCACGGAGAATAGATTCCAAGGGAAACAGTGCACCCGCTTTTGTTCCAACAGATAACTGGACCATTCCAGAAGGTAGTCAACTTCAACAAGGCTCTCAAACGATATGGGAGCCATCTGCGACAGGAACTTTTGTCATCACTATGGAAGCATATGGATTTCAGGCAAATGCCTCTTTGAATGTGAGTCACGGAATTGCACATGATTTGATGATTGTTGGTGACCAGAATATTTCATCGGATCTAGCAGTGAATTATGTTGTTCTTGCTTGTGATGCAAAGGAGAATTGTTGGAGTACCGATGGCGATTGGTCAGTTTCACCTGCTTCAATGTCTTCTTTGAATAATTCATCAAGTGGGGTTCTTCTAACTCCATTGGGGACAGGAGTTGCTTCGCTTATGGTAGAGTCTTTTGTTGATGGACAACTTCTGGATACTGAGATGGATATCCAGATTCATTCTGGTGCTGCCGTATTGACCAAAGTAATGGTGATGTCAGGAGAACAGACTACTGAAGTTTCAGGAACCGTTATTCAGGTTCAAGCAGGAACTATACTCGAATTGTCAGTCATTCTTGCTGATTCAGTAGGTTCAGAATGGCAATCTACCGATGTTGAATGGCGATTGAATCAAAGCGGGATTGCTAATTTTGAGGTGTCGTCAGGTGCAACTTTTCAATTCTCTTCAGATTCTACTGGTGAATGGGACCTGATGGTTTCACCCTCTGATGGAGTGCCTTCAAAATATTCTCTTGAGGTTCTTCCAGGTGAGGCTGCCGAGGTGGAGGTGTCTCCAGTTTCTTCAACAGCAATGCGTGTTTCGGCAGGTGGTTCGATAGGTTTGCAGGTGGTTGCCAAGGATAGTGATGGTAACCCCTTTGCACTCGATGTGGAATGGACGATTGATGAAAATGTAGGCTCTATGGTGAATGATACCAAAGGAACCGGCTCCTATGTTTACACTCCTTCAGTTGAAGCGCATCTCGGAACTCAGGTGCTCAGTTTCATTGGCCCGTTAGGGATTCAGAACATTGCTGTTGAACTGGTAGCAGGTGAACTCGCCGGCTTGGTGATAATCTTTGAGAATGGTCCTGAAGGTGAACAGGGGGGCGTGATAAGCTTCTCTGTTGCGGGAGAGGATGCAAATGGGAATTTTGTAGAGGCTAACCTTGCTGAACTACAGGTAGAATGTACCTGCGGAAAGGTGCGTGTATTGGATGGCGATTTCTTTGAGGCTTCCTTGACTGAACATGGTAAGCGTCACACCGTTTCAGCAGAAATGGAAGGATTACCCCGCTCTGTTGAATATATTGACATCACTCCGACTTTGTTTGCTGGTTTGTTGGGAAGTAATTCACAGGTCATCACGATTGGGATCGTGTTGACAGGAGGCTTGCTTCTGTTTGTGGCTGTCATCATTTTCCGGCGTTCCAAAACGATAGAAGAGGAAACTGAATCAGATGGAGCCCTCTATCAGAATGTTACATCATCACCGCAGCCATTAGCAGCAGTAAATGTCCAGATGACTCCCTTATCTGCTCCACCCGCTTCTGCATTTGGAGTGATGACACAACCGCCTCCTTTGGCGTATGCTCCCCCAGCAGTAGTGGCCTCACCTGCTCCAGTTAGTTCTGCACCGACCACTTTGAATTCTGCGATCGACATTCTATCTCCTGCAGCAGCAGTGCAACCAGTTGTCGAAGAAGACTCTGCGGCGAAATTGATGGCTGCTTCCAACGCACTGATGGGAGGAACTGAACCAGAGAGTGTATCACCGGATTCAGAAAGTCAGATTGAAGCGGTTGAAGGCGTTTCATCCGAGGTGCAGAATGAAGCAGAAGTTGAGGGTGAGCCAGAGGTTGTTGGAGAACAACAAATCGTTGAAGAAACAGTGGAGGACCAAGAACCTGAGTTGGACGATGAGCAAGAAACGATTGCTGACCAAAATCACGAAGAATCTGCAGAAGTTGAGGAGTTGGTGCTGATACCGTCAGACGAGGGTCCGATGACAACTGCTGGTGTACTGCTCAAGGCGTTACCTGGAACCGTTTCTGGAAAAGCTGGGTGGTACCATGGTATCGATGGCCGGCCAATGAGATGGGAAGGGCCTCAGTAACATTCGTCTTCATTCGGGAAATCACCGCTACGAACATCACTGATGTAAGAACCTACAGCGCTGCTGATATCCTCGTAGAGATTCATGTATCGGCGCAGGAAGCGGGGATTGAATTCGTGGGTTATTCCAAGTAGGTCATGAAGTACCAGAACCTGTCCATCGACTCCAGAACCAGCGCCAATACCTATTGTTGGAATATTGAGTGATTCACTGGCTTGTTTGGCCAATTCTGCTGGGATCTTCTCAAAGACGATTGAGAAGCAACCTGCTTCTTCCAGTAACCTACAATCTTCAATCAATTTCTTTGCTTCTTCATCTTCCTTGGCTCTTACTGAATAAGTTCCGAACTTGTAAATCGATTGAGGTGTCAATCCCAAATGACCCATGACGGGAATTCCTGCTGTCAAGATTCTTTCAATCGATTCGACGATTTCAGCACCGCCTTCAAGTTTGACCGCATGGGCTCCGCTCTCCTTCATTATTCGGATTGCTGATTCCAGAGCAAGTTTCGAGTTTCCTTGATAGGTTCCAAATGGCATGTCGACGACTATCAACGCTCGTTCGACGGCGCGCACCACGCATTGTGCATGATAGATCATGTGCTCGAGTGTAATTGGTACGGTGGTATCGTTTCCTGCCATCACATTGGATGCCGAATCCCCAACCAGTATAACGTCGATTCCAGATTGGTCGACTATCCTTGCTAAACTGAAATCATAGGCTGTCAGCATGGTGATTGGCTCACCCTCTCGCTTCATTTCCTGAAGGGTATTGGTAGTCACTTTGCGAGCCTTTCCTGCAACTGACATCCCATCCACTCCAAACCTCTGAACAACTGATGTGGTTTCAATGCCTCGCCGGAGCAAAGTACCGTCATTCACTGGAAGACAGCCCGATTTCACCTTCAACTATTGAGAGGAATTCTTCGATGTCAATGACTCCATCAGCGTTTACATCGGCAACATGGAACACGTTTCTTATCTCATCACTATTCAGTTCAAATCCTAGAGTTTCCATCGCTTTGATGAACTCTTTCACATTGAGATGATTCTTTCCACCAAGATCGCAAGCGCGGAAGACAACCTCTCTACGTTGGTGTTCAGTCTCTGTGGGATTTTGCATTTGGTTAAGCAAACTATTCCATGGAGTTTCACGACTAACAGTATGGCGGCGCCCATATGAAAACCATAGAATCAGGCCGAGTGCAATTGCAATTGCAGCCCCCATATATGCCTTCGAACCCATGATATAAATCAGAACAATACCAGACCCAATTCCAAACAATTGCACGAATGGGAACAACGGACAAAGATATTCAGGATTATACCAAGTGTGTTTGGATTTAGTCATTCTTAGTACTATGATGCAAGTATGAATAAGTATGAAAATTACAATTTTGAATCCTGAAGCCAGTTTTGCTATGTCTGCAATTGGCAGATAAATAATTGAAATTGCCATTGCAAAACCTGTCGTTATTATTGCCCAATGTGGAGTTTCAAATTTTGGGTGCACATTTTCCATTGCTGTGGGAAGTAGATTGTCTCTAGCCATTCCAAACAGGAAACGAGATGATGCCAAAACTCCTGCTAGGGCCATCGAGGCCATAGTCAACACCGCCAGTATGGCTGCAATCAGTCCAATCCAACTACCGCCTACAAATTCTGAAAATACATAGATTGGGTCTTCTCTATGTTCAATGCTACTAAC